>CAZQTE010000481.1:0-4391 GCA_964595615.1 uncultured Saprospiraceae bacterium | reverse complement strand
TGTAACAAAAGTAAGTTGTAATTCTATCAGGCTCCCAAGGGGTTTCAACCCCTTGGAGGAATATTAATAAATTTTTGTTACAGTGTATTAAAAACTGTTATAAGTTATTTTTTTAACGACTTATGCATGCTGTTTTGCCAATGCCTTCACATCATTCATCCGTATCAAATCAGCGATAGCTTGCACCCATTTTGGATTGTCGTTGAGCGAAGGTACTAAATCTATATGTTCTCCACCCATTTCTTCGAACTCTTCTTGATATTCTGTACCGATTTCAACAATAGTTTCCAGACAATCAGCAGTAAAAGCTGGGCTAAACATCAAAAGACGTTTTGCACCACCTTCCGCTAATTCTTCAATAACTTTATCTGAAAAAGGCTCAATCCAACCTCCACCCAATCGACTTTGGTAAGCAATGGTATAATCTTCTTTTTTAAGTCCTAAATTTGCTGCTATAGCTTGTGCTGTAGCATTACATTGAGAACCGTAACAAAATTGATTTTTAATTGAAATGGTTTCACAACAATTCTCAACTTTTTGACAATGATTACAAGTATCTGCCTTTATTAATTGACGCTTAGGTAAACCGTGAAAACTAAAAATCACATGGTCATAACTATCTAAATCAAATTGACGTGCATTGTCCGAAAATATCTCAATCAATGGCTCATAATCATAGTAAGAATTAATCATTTGTACGTTAGGAATAGTGCCGTATTTAGACAAAACACGCATAACTTCCTCATGCGCAGAACCAGTTGACGCTGAAGCATATTGCGGAAACATTGGGAAAACAATAATATTGCTAACTTGCTGATTGAGAAGCTTATCTATGGCACTTTCAATAGACGGATTTTGATAACGCATTGCTAATTCAACAATATATTCATCTCCTAAATTCTTCTGAACTTCCTCCCTTACGCGTTCTCCGTAATATTTTAAAGGTGAACCATTTTCAGTCCACAACATCTTGTACAATTTCGCAGAACTGTTAGACCTAAAAGGTGTAATAATACCACGAACTAACATCTGACGAGGTATCCAAGGAATGTCAATGACTCGACCGTCTGTCAAGAATTGATTCAAGTATTTAAAAACTGAGCCATAAGAAGGCTTGTCAGGTGTTCCTAAATTTACGATTAATACACCTGTTTTTCCGAATGTAGTCATGTTGAAGTACGAATTGCGAGTTACGAAGTACAATTATTAAACCCTTGTAGATTTCATGGGCAAACTTACAACATTAGCTTTTGTCAAAAGTTTATTATGAGGTAAAATGTAAGTCATAAATTAATTTAGCTGTTTGAGATTGGTTCTTTATGATTTTGGTTGGTAAATCACAGAACGCTACTCAAAAGGTGACTTTGAGTCACCTTTTGAGTAACTAAGGTCAAACTTTACCAACCGATTTCATAAAAAACCTTGAGATTTAATCTGAGAGTCAAATTTATTTGGTTCTCCGTCAAACCGTATGAAAGTGACATGAAAAAAATATTTGATTTTAGCTTTTTCTTTTTTTCCTGTCACACGATTGATTTGATGAAGAACGATTAATTTAAAAAAAACTACCTTTGCGGCGAATAGAAAAACTCAATTAAAAATATGAAGAAACCTACCATTTTAGTTACCAATGATGACGGAATTACTGCGCCAGGTATACGAACTCTTGTGGATGTAGCGCGTAAAATAGGACGTGTTGTTGTCGTTGCGCCAGACTCACCTCAGTCGGGGAAAGGTCACGCTTTGACACTCGAAGACCCCATTCGTTTGAAGAAATCAGATATATTTAAAGATATAGAGGCTTATGAATGTAGTGGTACACCTGTTGATTGTGTAAAATTAGCAAAGTCCATTATATTGAAAGATAATTTACCAGATTTATGCATTTCAGGAGTCAATCATGGTTCGAATGTGAGTATTAATATTTTGTATTCAGGTACGATGTCGGCAGCTATGGAAGCGGCAATGGAAGGAATTCCATCTATTGGTTTTTCATTATTGGATTTTTCTTGGGAGGCAGATTTTTCAGCATCAAAAGTTATTGTAGACAAGTTAGTCAGACATGTTTTAGACAATGGTATTCCACACACTAATTTGCTGAATGTCAACATACCAAAGCTTTCGATTGAAGAGATAAAAGGTATTAGAATTTGTCGTCAAGCAGAAGCAAATTGGGAAGAAGATTTTCAGAAAATGGATAATCCAAGAAATCACGATTTATATTGGTTGACTGGACAATTTATTAATCATGACCAGCGCCAAGACACAGATGTACGTGCTTTATCAGAAGGTTATGTATCTGTAGTACCTTGTCAATTTGATTTAACTGCTGAAAAAGCAAAAGAAGCGATGTCTAAGATTACTTTTAAATGATAAAAACGCTCAACATACCTCCTAAATATCGTTACGAGAGAAAATTTGTTCTTTCCAATATGTCTCGTGCAGAGGTTTTGCATCGAGTGAAGATGCATCCCGCATTTTTTAGAGAGATTTATCATCCACGTCAGATTAATAATATTTATCTCGATACGAATAAGCTACAATTCTTTAAAGATAATCAAATTGGAATTGCTGAACGCAAAAAAGTGCGTATTCGTTGGTATGGAAAAACCTTTGGACAAGTGGATAATCCGCAATTAGAATACAAGATTAAATCTGGTTTGTTGGGAGATAAAAACACATTTGCTTTACCTGAATTTCAATTGTCTAATTCTCTGATTACCAAAGACTTTTGGGAATATTTACAAAGAGCGAATTTGCCTGAACCAGTTGCTACCGATTTACAAAACTTAAGCCCTAGTTTGCTCAATGCTTATCAAAGAACTTATTTTCAAACAGCTAATAAGAAATTCAGATTGACTATTGATGAAGAATTGACTTATTATCGCTTAAATAGTCCAGAAACACATTTTCAAGCCAAGCATATAGAGAAAGAAAGCATCATTGTTGAATTAAAATATGCTGCTAAAGATGATTTAGAAGCTGGAAAAATAATGAACTTATTACCTTTTCGTCTAGATAAAAGTAGTAAGTACGTCAATGGGATAGAATTTTTTGAACGTCGGTAAAAGGAGACAAATGAATAGCATAATAAATCATTCATTTTACTACATTTGCAGACTTGAAAATCTACCAACAAAATAAAATTTGAGACATGGAATTAATCGACGGGAAATTACTCTCTAAGCAGATAAAAGAGGAAATCGCTCGTGATGTGAGTGAAATGAAAGAAAATGGCGACAAAGTTCCTCATTTAGCCGCGGTTTTAATTGGAGCCAATCCTGCCAGCCAATTTTATGTCAAGTCTAAAACTAAATCTTGCGACCAAGTTGGTTTCAAATCTTCTTTGATTGAGCGAAATGCAGATGTAACGGAAGAAGAAGTTTTGAAAATTGTACATGATTTGAACAATGACCCTGATGTAGATGGCTTTATTGTTCAATTGCCCCTTCCAAAACATATCGACGAGTTAAAAGTCACCTTAGCAATTGACCCGAAAAAAGATGTGGACGGTTTTCACCCCGTAAACGTTGGGCGTATGTCCTTGGGGCTTCCCTCCTACTTACCTGCGACTCCGTATGGCATTATTCAAATGTTGGAACGCTATAAAATTGAAACGAGTGGTTTGCACTGTGTCGTAGTTGGGCGTAGTAATATCGTAGGTACACCGATGAGTATTTTGATGTCACGCAAAGCAAAGATTGGTAATGCTACCGTTACAATTGCGCATAGTAGAACGCGTAATTTGAAGAAAATTGTACAGCAAGCTGATATTGTAATTGCAGCGATTGGGATTGCAAATTTTGTTACAGCAGATATGATAAAGCCTGGGGCGATAGTAATTGATGTAGGAATTAACCGAGTTGAGGATGAGACTAAAAAACGTGGATATCGAGTGGTTGGCGATGTTGATTTTGAGAATGTGGCACCGATTTCAAGTTTCATTACTCCAGTACCAGGTGGTGTTGGATTAATGACGGTTACTTCACTTTTAATGAATACTTTGCAAGCTGCAAAGAAGGAGATTTATGGATAGTTTATTTGTTACTTTTCAACTCCGTAAGAAAATAGAACATTACAACACCATAAAACATCTACTTGTCGGAGCTAGATATTTCGCAGCTTTTTAACAAAACTCAAAATTAACCATTAATAATCAACTATTTATACATCTAAAGATGTGAAATATTTTGTTTTTTTCAAAATAAATCCAACTTAATACTGTGTAACAAAAATTTATTAATATTCCTTCAAGGGGTTTCAACCCCTTGTTTCTACTGCGATACAAGGGGTTGAAACCCCTTGGAAGCCTGGTAGAATTACAACTTACTTTTGTTACACGGTATTAACTTATTTGTTATCAATAAGTTATAAATTTTCGGTCAGACACT
>CAZQTE010000480.1:0-4401 GCA_964595615.1 uncultured Saprospiraceae bacterium | reverse complement strand
TTCCTTCACACCGTTTACATGGAAGGCTGCTTTTTTATTTATCAAAAGCAACTCGAAAATTTATAAAAATGGAAGCAATAATAGGCGCTGTAGCAGGATTTATAGGTCTGGCTATCGGGTATCTTTTAGCAGGTAAGTTTATTAAGAATAAGCATTCTTCAAAAATCGAAGAGGCAAATATCAAAGCAGATGCAACTATCAAAGAAG
This sequence comes from uncultured Saprospiraceae bacterium, assembly GCA_964595615.1. Classification (GTDB taxonomy): domain Bacteria; phylum Bacteroidota; class Bacteroidia; order Chitinophagales; family Saprospiraceae; genus JAHDCG01. The sequence continues at coordinate 4,194 of CAZQTE010000480.1, read as the reverse complement.
CACGCTTGACTGCGAAAAGTATTGAAGCAGAAGCAAAAACAAAAGCTGACCGTATCATAGATAAAGCGGAAAGCGAAAATGAGCGTATCAAGCAGAAGAAAATTGCTGATGCAAAAGACAAGTTTAATCGTTTGCGTTCGGAATACGATGCTGAGAAGTCTAAGAAAATGATTGAATTCAAGGAAAAACAAATTGAATTCAAAGCATTAGAAAAGGAGTTCGCTGGTAAGCAAGAAGAAATAGATGAGCAATACGAAGAGTTAAAAACTTACGAAAGTGATTTGGAAAGTCGTGAAGCTGAATTGAAAAGTGAGCGCACGAATTACAATAAGAAAATGCAAGCATTAGCGAAGAAGAAAGAAGAACTCGACCGCGCTAATGAAAAGCAAATTCAAGCATTAGAAAAAGTTGCAAAACTCAGCCAAGCAGAAGCGAAAGAGCAAATTTTAGAAGCTGTCAAAGCCAAAGCGGAAAATGACGCTATGTCTATCCGTAAAGAAGTTGTCGAAGCTGCTAAAGTGACAGCAAACAAGGACGCTAAGAAAATCGTCATCCAGTCTATCCAACGTATGGCTGCTGAGATTACGATTGAAAATACAGTTTCAGTTTTCAACTTAGATAGTGATGACTTAAAAGGTCAAATCATTGGTCGGGAAGGTCGTAACATTCGCGCAATTGAAGCAGCTACTGGCGCAGAAATCGTGGTAGATGATACGCCAGAGGCTATCATTATTTCTTCCTTTGACCCGATACGTCGTGAGATAGCACGTTTATCTTTAAAGCGTTTGGTGGCAGATGGTCGTATTCACCCTTCTCGTATTGAGGAAGTCGTGGAGAAAACGCGTAAGCAATTAAACGAGCAAATCGTTGAAATTGGAGAGCGTACGGTTATCGATTTAGATATTCATGGTTTGAATCCTTATTTGATTAAAATGGTCGGACGGATGCGTTTCCGTTCTTCTTACGGTCAAAACTTATTGAAGCACTCTATCGAAACAGCAAATCTTTGTGCAGTTATGGCAGCCGAATTAGGTCTGACGCCAAAGCAAGCAAAATTAGCAAAACGTGCAGGTTTACTACACGATATTGGTAAGGTGAGCGAGGAAGATACTGAAATGAGCCACGCGATTTATGGTATGAAGATTTGTGAAAAATACAAAGAACACAAAGCCGTTATCAATGCCGTAGGAGCGCACCACGATGAGGTAGAAATGAATAATATCATCTCACCTATTGTACAAGCTTGTGATGCTATTTCTGGTGCACGTCCAGGTGCACGTCGCGAGATTTTGGATAGTTACATGAAGCGTATCGGTGAACTCGAAGAGTTAGCTATGGCGCACGAAGGTGTTCAGAAAGTATTTGCGATGCAAGCAGGTCGTGACTTACGCGTTATTGTAGAAAGTGATAAGGTAAGTGACAAACGTGCGGAGGAATTGAGCTTCATGATTTCTGAGAAGATTCAGGAAGAGATGCAATATCCTGGGCAGATTAAAGTGACTGTTATTCGTGAGAAGCGGGCGGTTAGTTTTGCACGATAGATAGAGACACTAGGTCTCTACGACAATGAAAAAAGGGTAAATCGTTATGATGACGATTTACCCTTTTTCTATTTTTTGATGAGCTCTAATCAATATATTCTACAATCCGTAAGAAGCGGAAACCAACCGTTAATTCCACAGAAAAATTGCGAATTCGGCGTTCGCCAAGTGTAATAGGCGTTCCATTAGGTCCTGTTACTTGACCAATAGCAGGTTGTCTATATTGAAATGAAATGTCTGGTGCAAGATTTAATTCAACTATACCTCCAACTAACTCAGAGAACATAAATTCTAATCCAGCACCACCTGTTATACCGTAATTGAATGGACGAACAAACCCCTTAAGAGGGTCGGAAGTACTGGTAAAACCTTGATTTTCGCCAACATTAGTATCTATAGTATATTCTCCTCTAATGCCTACAAAATAATAAGCTTTATTCGCATTAAAGTCAAAACGCTGTTTAAAACCTGTAGCTAATGATATATTGTTAAATTCAAAAGTACGAGCTGGTGCTGTGCCTATAGTCCCATTCGTAAAAAGAATACCATTTCTAGGTCTAATTGCACTTCCTCTAATATGGTAGCCCACTTGTGCAAATAGTGCATTAGCGTCTGGACCGTCATAAGTCTCAATATAAATATCGCCTTGGTATCGGAATAATGGATCACGTTCGAAAGCATTCCATTGTTGGAGTCCTATTGCTAGTCCACCTTTTACTCCCCAAGCAAAACCACCCTGCTGTGCCTGCCCAATAAATGCAAAAAGTAAACAGAAGAAAATTGTGTATAAAGTTTTCATGTTAGCAAAGTTATAATTTAATTCTATTTCAAAAGTGTTTCTGCCCATTTTTCTAAATCAATAAAGTTAAAAAATCTTTTTTGTGTTGGGTCAGCTTCTAAAGAAGTAATTTGTGTTTTAAATTTTAAAATTAGCTCATTTTGTATTCCCCATGCTGCAGCATTTAAATAACTCTTCACGAATTTGAATAGCTTAATTTCTGCTTCGTACAATTCCCTTTGATTTTGTAAACGTCGTTTAACAGAAACTAATAGAGACTCTACTAATTTAAAATTCTTTAAACTAAAATGGGTCAATAATTCTAAGACTAGGGCAAATTGAAAGATTTCTCCTTCATTTTCTTTAGCTAATATTTGGTTGACTTTGTCTAAAGCTTCCTCGTATCTCTCATTCAAAAATAATAAATAAGCCGTCAAATACTCTAATATCGTCAGATGTACCTTTTGAATTTTGTCTCCATATTTTTCTAAACCTACTTGCAGAGGTAGGATAAGTTTTTCAGCTTCAATATATCTTTTTTGTCCCAATAAACTATTTACCTCCAAAAGTGTGCCTTGTCGAAAAATTCGCGCATCAATATCTTTGATAGATTTAAACGCTTTTTGAGAAGGTAGACTGCGTAATTTATTCAAACCTTCAGTAAACTCTTCATTCTTTTGTAAACTTAAACTATCAATCAACAAATTATTGAGAATACTCAAATAGCGTTCAGGCATCATCATCAATTGCTTAGGATGGTATTCTAGTAACTTTAAAAAAATACGATTGCCATTATAAGCAGATTCTTTTTGACCTGTCGCAGAAAAGTAAGTTGTTCGTGCGTGATAGTAGTAAACTCTGCTTCGAAAAGTCCTAGCAAAAGAGTCATTAAATAACTTTGGAGTATTGAAAAGTTCAGATAATTCTTGCTCCTTGATATAGTTTCGTTGTTTTCTGAGTTCTTGATGTTTTTGATAAATAGCTTGACTAACTTCCCAGTATTCATTGATATTTTGCAATTTAGCTAGACATTCCTTTATCTCTTCTGCTGTTTCTCGATAATCCGTTTCTGGGAATAGTTTCTTAATTTCTAGAAGCATTAATTGTACTTCAAAAAGCTCTCCTTCTTCTGCTTTTTTTAAACTTCTTTTGAGTCTGTTTTTAGCTTTTTTTCTAAACCCCTTCTGTAATAATATTTTGACTAATCTACCTTTTTCTGTCAAAGCATCTGCATCCGTTTGTTTACGAAAACGATCAAGTAAAAGCAAAATTCTCTCAAAAAGATATTGCTTACTCATCGCAAAATTCTTCATGAAATTTGCAGTAGCGTATTCTTTCTTAAGCTTTGCTTCATTGTAGTTTTCCTCTTTTAATAGGATTTTCCAGAGTTCCATATAGTCTAAAGCCTCAGCTGCAGAGTGTAACTGGATATATCTTTTTTCAGATTTAGATAAAGAATGTATTAAATCATACAAATCAGAGGAGGGCGTCTTCAATATTTAGAAAATTTATTTTATAATGCAATAATGCTTGATTTATAATGAAATAACTAATGTATTGCAATATTCAGAAAATTTATTTTAGCATCCAAATTGATTGAGAGAAACGTCTGATATAATGCAAATTTGTCTTGTTAAATGATAATCTCTCTCTTGTGAAAATATGTACTTACTTCTAAATCTAAAGATGTCTCTGATTAATTTCAGAGGCATTTTTATTTTGAAAATACCATGAAAAAAGCGGATAACTGCTCATTGGCAATTATCCGCTTTCTTGTTATATTTGAATTAGCTTTAAGCTACTTTTCGATTTTTCATGTAGAAATATAGACCTCCGAAAAGAACAATAAGTATAGCAGGAAAAATAGCCAAATTA
>CAZQTE010000479.1:0-4403 GCA_964595615.1 uncultured Saprospiraceae bacterium | reverse complement strand
ATCTGGGTAAACCATTAGATTTTTTTGTAAGGTAACTCTACTGCTTTTTCTTTTTATCCAGATAACTTATCGGTCTTATACCATATTTTTCCTGAAATAACCTAGAGAAATAGTCTGGCTTCTCAAATCCTACTGCCTGAGATGTTTCAGCAACAGTAGTAACCGTTCCACTCTCTAACAGTGCTTTAGCTTTCTCCAATTTGATATCTCTCAAAAACTGATTTGGAGTAATCCCTGTTAGTCCTTTTATTTTTCTACTTAATTGTCGTGAACTTAAGTTTACCTCTCTAGCCATATCTTCAACTGAAAACTGACCAATATTTGTATTCTGCTGAATTATCTCAGTAATATTATCTAGCCATTCTTTATCTGTTGGACTCAATATAACTAGTTGAGCTTTGGAAGCTTGAGTTGCTTCTTTTTCTGTTTCTTGTACTTCTATATCTACGACTTCAATGTCTTTTCTCTTATCTTCAAGTACTATTTTTCTAAGCTTTTTAGAAGTTATTTTCACTTCGCCTTTGGATTTATTCTCTCTAAAAAAGAAAAAGTATAATCCAAATAATATCGCTATTCCCACTAAAATCTGCCTAAGAGAGAATAAAGTAGGCGCAGAAAAAGTAATTTCTAATTCATTATCAGCGGGAATACCTTTAGCAGATTTTGCCCTAAAGACTATAGTACGTTCTCCATAAGGCACTTCAGATAAATGTAATTGAAAACTCGGTAATTTCTTAAAATCAGCACTCTCATCTTTCCATTTCCACTCATAACTAGCAGGCTCATTTCTTACAAATTCCAATAAATGAAGGTCAATAGTAATGTCAACTTTAGTATCCTTTAAGTTGATTGCTTGTTTAGTGTCAATAGCTTTTCGAATCGAATCTCCTATTATCATCTGTGTGATGCGTAGATTACTTTTAACTTCTTTATCATCTACCTCTAGTAATTCTTCTGGATTAAAGGCTACAAAACCATTCAATCCTCCAAATACAAATCTTCCATCTTTTAATTTTATTGAAGATTTTTTATTGAATTCATCAAGATGTAAGCCATCTGATTTATCAAAATTTATTATTTTTTTTGTTTTCCTATTAAAGCAGGTAATTCCATTGTTTGTACTTATCCATAAATTACCAAAGTCATCTTCCAAAATGTCATTCGTAACATTATGAGCTAGCCCTTCTCTCACCGTAAATTGTTTATAGGAATAATTCTTTGGGTTAAATTGTATAAGACCACTACCAAAAGTAGTTAACCATAAGTAGCCCTCTTCATCTTCATGAATATCAACAATTACATTTGTCGGCAAAAAATCTGAACCAGGAGTAGGCGCACCACTATGCAACCAAGAGGTTAGCCCCTTGCCTTCTTCCATTTTAAACAAGCCGTCTTGTGAAGCAATCCAATAAGCCTCCTCTGTTTCTACAATATCATAAACAAGGGTTTCGGAAAGCTCTCTAAATTGCTTATAGTTTTCAAATGGTTTAATAACCTGATTTTCAGTATCTAAATAAGATAAGCCCTGATTATTACCTAGCCATATTTTACCTTTACTATCTTCTAGTATCGCCCAATAGTCACGGGGGGCAGTATTTGAGGCTGATAATTTATTCAAGTCATAGTAGAAAAAGTTTTCTTGCCCCGTATTTTCGCAGATTTGTTGTAAAGCAACTCCTGTTCCTGCTAAGTATATACAACCATCGCTCGCCTGAATACTTGACAGACCTATCTCAATATCATTTTTTGAAAATCTTTTAATAATTTTCTTACTACTTAAATCATAAATGATATTACCACTATAAGTATTACAGTAAAGAGAATCTCCATTGGCAACAATGCTGCGCATACTAAAATTAAGTGGCGCTTTTTTATGCAAAAATGATTCGAATTTAGAGGTTGTAATTTGCAACTTGTAAACACCAGAAGCGGAAGAAATCCAGAAAAAGCCATTTGAACAATGATAGATATGCTCTATACTAAAAGACATACCATCACCTGCTAAAGAATCTAGAAGGTAACTCTTTGTGCCTGTTTCCTCTAAAAAAGATAAGCCCCCATTATGATTATAGACAATGAATTTCTCTTGCGAAGGAATATATTCCCAATCTTCGTTTATCTCCAAAACCTCATTTAACTTATTAACCGATGCTATCTCAGGGCTAGTCTTATCTGCTTTGAATAACAAAATTCGGTCTTCCAAATTCATTGTAGCTGTACGAAATATATCTCTGACATATATACCATCCTCTTTCTTCGCTATAATTTTTTGCTGATAAGAAGCACTCCATTCTCGAACAAACTCTCCATTTCGCTTAAGTAATGTGATTTTATCGCCACTATTAAGCCAATAATAATTGGGACTTGCTTCTAGTTGAGTTATAGGTCTTTTATCGTCAAAAGCATAAACTAGTTCTTGCTTGTTTGTAGTGCAAAGGAATAATTCTCCTTCTTTTGTACCAAGTAAAATATCTTTCTCTGGAGTACTTCCTATACTATAATAAGTCCGCGCCTCTTCCTCGTGATAAAGTTTTATTTTTTCCGTATTAGGATTAAATATTAGAATTCTTTTTTTCAGTAAAGAACTCTCATGTATCATCTCAGATAACCATAAGTTGCCACTTTTATCTTCATATATCTCATTAATCCTTCCAAATGAAATTCCTAAGTCCTCAGGCGAATAATTAACGAATGTTTTCCCATCAAATCGAGAAAAACCGTAATTAGTAGTTATCCAAAAGAAACCTTGACTATCTTGAAAGGTGCAATTAATAAGCTGATTAGGAAGCCCGTCGTCAGTATTATAGTTGATAGATTGAACAGAGATATTGTCCGACTCTTGACTATAGAGCGGAAGACTTAGCAGAAAGGCAGCAAAAAAATATATTCTTATAAGTTTGCTGATATATTTTAGCGCACAATTAGTGAAGAATTGCACTATTTTTTCTAGTATAATTTGCATGAATTTGTTGGTTCGTAAAAGTACCATTTTTTTCATATTCTTAGTCAAATTATAAATTAAAATATTTTATTCCTGTGGTTTGGTTTAGAACTTAGGTGTACTGACAATTGAACGCGGAGGCGCAGAAACGCAGAGTTTTCAGGTGTGCTTTGCATAGAATACGTGTTCGAGAGAGAGCAGAGAGAAAAATCTTACGATTTTTAAGAGCCTCAAACTTAAAGTACAAGTTTAGGAACTAGATGTTAAAAACCTGATAAAAATGTCGGAACTACATTAAAGCATTCAATATAAAAATAACATTTTAAAGAAAAAGGTGTTTATGAATTATAGCTTCTTAAACTCAAAAAGATTCTAAGAAGCCATTTGAGTTTAAGAAGCTATTTGAATTAAACTAATTCTCTATGTGAGGACAATTTTTCGCCTATTTTCACTTTTAAAATCCTTAAAGACCGTAGGGTATTGGCGGTTTTAAAAGCCAAAATAAACGAAAAATATTCTCTCACATAGAAAAATACTTAAACTCAAACAGCTTCTAAGAGAAAATTAAAAATTAACACAAAATGAAAAAAATTATTTTTTCTGTCTTTATTGCTGTCTTCGCTTTGCAGGCTTGCAATAGTCAACAAGATATGGTTAAGTCTAAGGCTGATACAGATGTACAAAAGCTATCAGATTATATTGCAGACAAAGATTATAGTAAGTATGGACAGGCAACCTTTGCTGGAGGTTGTTTTTGGTGTACAGAGGCATCTTTTGAGCGTATAGAGGGCGTTGTTGATGTATTTAGTGGCTATTCTGGTGGTGTTCAAAAGTATCCGACTTACAAACAGGTAGGCTACGGAGAAACAGACCACGCTGAGGCCATTCAAATTTATTATGACCCCGCCGTCATTAGCTATGCAAAATTGCTAGAAGTCTTTTTCGTAGCACACGACCCAACAACCCTTAATCGTCAAGGACCAGATAAAGGCGCTCAATATCGGTCTGCGATATACTACCGCACTGATAAAGAAAAAGTTTTGATAGACTCCTACATAGAAAAACTAAACAAATCTGGTAAATTCTCTAATCCGATAGTAACAGAAGTTGCTCCTTATCAAGAATTTTGGTCAGCAGAAGCTTATCATCAAAATTATTATGAGTTGCACCCCGAAAATCCATATATAGGAAATGTAAGTCGTCCAAAGGTGGAAAAAGTAAAAAAGGTATTTGCAGATATTTTGAAAGAGAAGTATAAGAAGAGTTAAAAGCTAAATATGTAGGCTTATTTCTAATTTCGTTTCAAAAAAGCACCAATTTCCCCGTCTGGAAGTTGGTGTTTTTTTTGTGTGTCAAAATAGCAGTATGAAAAAAAAATGCTTTTTCCCTTTGAAATTCGAATTATAGATATAAATTTGTTGGTTCTCCGCCAAATCGTGTGAAAGTGACATGAAAAAAATAA
>CAZQTE010000478.1:0-4421 GCA_964595615.1 uncultured Saprospiraceae bacterium | reverse complement strand
TAGAATACCTGCCTGTCACGCAGGGGGTCGCGGGTTCGAGTCCCGTCCAGACCGCCAACAATTTAGCCCTTTTCACTTTTTGTGAGAAGGGCTTTTTTATTTTTAGATTTACCCTACCCACTCATTTCCCACAAAACGAGAAAGTAAATAGGCTTGTCCAAGAATATTGAGCAAGAATAAAATAGAGAATACTAAACGATTTTTATTCTGTACAAAAAATACATATAAGAGTAGATAAGCTGTTATAGACACGAAGTAAAAAATTCTTTCCATACTCAAATAGTAATAATCAACTAATGTCCATACGAAAAACGAAAGTATTAGTAGATAAAAGAAATGCTGCTTTTTGATTTTACTTCTTTTTGTTATTTCCCACATAAAGACAAAAAGAAATGGATTTGCAAACATATATCGATTAATACCATTAAGAATTGTTCTGTCGATTTCCCATACTGGATTAAAAAACACTATACTCATAAAAGACATTGTCAAAAATAAGCTTGAAAAAATAAATGTGCGGTCGTATTTTAATAAAATTAATCGATTTCTAAACAAAGATATGGTGAAATAAGATGCAAATATTGTTAGTCCAATACCCATCCAAAAACTAATAGATTCTATCCATAATAAAGATAAACCTTCGGTACTACCAAATGGCAAAGTAGGCAGTCGAAAACCACGTGACCATACATTATGTTGCGTTTTAAAATATGCTAACCATACATCGGTTTGCATTTTTTGAACAATAATTATTATGCCCAATGCTACAATTGTTGGTAGTGCGTAGTATAAAAAATACTTCTTGAGTAAAAATCCGAATTTCTCTTTTTCAAAGTCCATCAAAAACAAAAACGAAAAAACAGGAACAAAAAATAAAAAGGAAGGACGAGTTAGAGAAGCAAAAAATATAGCAAGCGCAACCAAAATATCATTGTCTTTTTTAATGCCATATAATAATATCGAACTAAATAAAAAGAAAAGAGACTCTGAGTAAGGTACATAGAAAAAAAACATCGGTGGCAATGTCAAGAGTAATAAGCTTTCTTGAAAACTCGGCTGATAAATGCGAATTAAATACTGTAAACTGGCTACAAAAATCAATAAGTTCACAATACTAATCCCAATACTTGAACCTCCTAACAAGCCCCAAACAACTGCAAAAAAGGGAAAAAAGCCAGCATTACAGGATTGCATGTGGATGTATTCATAGCCTTTCTGAAAAATACTTTGATACCAACTGGCATCCCATGCGATTAGGTTTTCAGCATTAGGTAAAGTTGCAATAAAACCTGTTTGGTAAAGGAAAAAATAAACTAAGGCAATACTTCCAAGCCAAGTCAAAATTAATAAAGAAAAGGATTTTGTTTGCATTGAGATAAAGATTTACTGAGAGAACTGGTACAAAGTTAATTTATCTACCATTTTTCAAATAAAATATACCTCTATTTCTTAATTTTTGATAAACTTGACTACGCGCTCTTCTTCATTTCTTGTAAAATGCAAATAGTAAACCCCTGAAGAGAACTGAGAGATGTCTAATTGAAACTCTTCGCTAATTTCATTTATTTTTAACAAAGTTTTTCCTGTTACAAATTCGTTTATTTCGAGTCTGCAATCTTGAAAAATCTGACTCATCGATTTATTTTCTGTTTGTTTTTTTAAAATTTCTAATAATTCAGCATCAAGAGTTACGTTTAGTGTTTCGCCATTTGTTGGATTAGGATAAACATTAAGTGTTCCTATATCTTCTTTTTCATTTTTACAATTCTCAAATTGAATAAAACCTGACACCTCTTGTACTTTCCCACATTCAGATGTAATCGTTCCTTGATATGCAACATCTATTCCTTCATCTGGTGGTATTACTGATATTTCTATTTTTTGATAATTATTTTCGTCTGTAATTTCTACAAATTCATTTTCAGAAGTGAAATATTCAATATCAAAATCAAAAATCTCTCCCTCTCTACTATTCGTAACAGCCAATTTTTGGATAATAGAACAAGGCGTATCTTTTAGCTGTTTGACGTAGATTTTTCTGCGTCCAACTTCTATTTCTTTCAGGAGTGTTTGTCCTAAATCACTTTCTGGTTTTCCATTTCCAATAGTCGCATCTGTCGTTTCGTAGTGCATTCTTACCCACCCTAAACCTGTGTCTGCTTCTTCTTCAAGTATTGGTTTTAAGCGAAATTGAATCTCCTTATTTGTAAATGCTAAGACCTCCAAATTAGAAGAAACTTCCCAATTTGGATTTCTTGTATCTGGAATTTCAGTATTTAAACTTAGTAAACTTGAATCTAGGCAAATCAAATCCTCCTCTGGCAAAAATTTGAAAGGTGTTTTTTGTCGGACAGACACATAATCAATTTCCATACTTCCTAAATCATCCTTAGAGTCGTCCTTTACACCTGTTCCAAAAATCATACGCATCGGAAAATAGTGTAAATTTTTAGACCAAGCAATGTGCTCGAAGGTCTCGAAAGGTTCATTGTCTGGAATATTTGAACATTCTAAAGCTGTAATTTTTAGCTTTTTATTATTATCAACTTCTTCTATCTGGTAAAAACGATAAAGTTTACGGAAGACATTTCCATCCAATGACATTTCGATATAGTAGGGTGTCCAGACAAATTTATAAACATGAAATTGTTTAGGAGAAGTAATTTCAAAATCATAAGAATAAGTAGGATGCCGTTCATTAGGATGCAAGTCAGGAGCACGTGTTGGAGGAACTAACCAATTGTGAATGTTAGATTGCATGTAAGGTAATTTTTCTCCTTGTAACTGTTCGAATATATCTACCTCTGGACCTAAGCCCCAAAACCACATAGCACCTGTCATTTTTTTCTTGTCATCTGGCACACGAATTTTTGCCTCAAATTCACCAAATCGAAAACCAGTATTTTGACCATATCCTGTAGCAATCGTACCTGTAGAATAGGCAAAACTACCATTTGTATTTTCAACATCATCACAAGGTGCAATTTCAGGTACATCCAACTTTCTCATTTCCAAAACTAATATTCCATCTACAATTTTAACATTTTGAGGAAGTGAAACTCCAATTTCTGAATTGTTACAAAGACCTCCTCTATCTTGATTAATATCCCAAAAATCCTCATTGATAACTTCACCATTAAAATCATCTCTAAAAATCTCTTGATACTCATTCTCATCACAAATAGGCAATCCATTCTCAGGCGTTCCTTTCAAAATTGTACGTTTAAAAAAACGATGATTCCAACTGCCCGTTTCTTTATGCTTTTGACAAATATCGTAATAAACAGTATGATTATCTGGCGTGGAAGGCTCGCCTGTACCCCAATTCCCATCAAAAACATCCTCCTCATCACTCACCCAACCTTCATAAAACGCCCAAGTCCCTTGTCCTCGCGTAGTATAGCTTTGTGATTTAAAATCTAAGTAATCACAGTCGATATTTGACTTTTCAGATGTAGTCGTATCCTGCTGCGCAAAAGTCGAAGAGCTTTGTCCAACAAGGCAGTATGTAAAAATGAACAGGAAAGTATAAAGTGAAGATTTCATATGGAGTCTACTGATTAAAAAATACATCAAGTCTGTAATTATCGTTAAAGATAACGAAAAAATCTAGATATTAAAAGATTGTTAGCCTATCTACAAATACTCCTTCAAAGGCTCAACACCCTCCCAAGTCCCCTCCGACCGATAGGGCTGAAAACGCGAAAACATTTCTTCCTTATACCAATCCAACTTCTTCGTTTTCTCAATCGCCACTCGATGTTCTTTCCCCTGATATGCAAATTTCATCAAAGACGCCTTATCCTTCCAAATACTAAAAGTCGCCATTTGAATAACGGGCATTTCACCAATACCTTTTGTGTAAATCAAACCTTCATTGCCATGCAAAGAAAGATGCGAAGTTGGGACATACTTCCAAAAGGAATACAATCGTCGTACTCGAATAGTCGCACGTGTGATGACTGCTAAAAGAGGATTTTTAGCATCTAAATCTTGGCTCGGCTTAAAAGGATTTTGCTGCGACCACTCCCCTTTTGCTACAATACTTTTCATATATAAAGTCCAAATTTCCTCTGTTCTTTCCTTATACAACTGTGATAATTTACTTTTTTGATGAAAAATATCAGCATCTGCTTCACTATCCCAAACAGTCAACAAAGTATAAGTACTCCAATCTGGAAAAGGGTTAAATCCTTCATCTTTTCCACTGCCCATCAATTTATAAAATCGCAAGCCTTTTACCTCACTCAGATGTTTATGCGCATACTGCATCATTCCAAATCCCCATAATTTGTTGCGGAAGCCTGCGTATTTGAAAAAGGAAATTGTTGTGATGCTTTCTTTCATATTGTTGTTTATTTATGTACTTTTAACCACGATTATCGGAGATTGTTTTGACCTTATTCTTCTCTTTTTTACTA
>CAZQTE010000477.1:0-4421 GCA_964595615.1 uncultured Saprospiraceae bacterium | reverse complement strand
TCAAACAAATTACTTTAATATCCCCCTATTTTAGAACGCCCTGTACCATGCTCAACCAAAATTTAGCACTTAAGTTTGCAACATCAAATATCGCGGAGCAATCTGCAGAAAATTATTTCACACCAGTGAAGCACACGCTTGCACATACCGAAGAGGCCTATGACTTACTAAAACCTGAAACGGATTTGGAAAGGAGTTTTATGGCTGATAAAGAATTTTTGGCTGGTCTATTTTGGGGTAAACCTCGATTTGGACATCCAGAGGGTGAAGTAGTTTATCACATTCGTGAAGTTTTAGACAATGTTGACAAATTAGACATTGACGCCGAAATGCGTCGCCGCTTGCGCATTATTACTTTCGTACACGATACTTTTAAGCATCTTGAAGACCGTAGTCGTCCGCGGGACTGGTCGCGCCACCATGCTGCTTTGGCATGTAATTTTTTGGCAAAATATACTGACGAAAAAATACTTTTAGACGTAACTGCGCTACACGATGAAGCTTATTATGCTTGGCGTGCCATTCATCTTTACGACAAAGAAGAAAGTGGCAAAAAACGAATGAAGGATTTACTAGATACTGTTGGTGATGATTTACAATTATTCTATCTTTTCTTTAAATGCGATACACAGACTGGCGATAAAGTTCAAGCGCCTGTCCGTTGGTTTGAAGAGACTATAAAAGGTATTGATATTGTGAAATTTTAAAATTAAATGGGCTGGTTTTAGCTAAAACCAGCCCATTTAATTTTTCAAAAGAATAACATATATTAGACTTTGGACGAAAGATTTTAGATGTTAGATTTCCTAATAATAAAATTAGCACAATGCGTATTTTATTGATTATCAATATCTAAAAAAATCGAAAAATTGATTTTTCACTTGAAGAGTCTAACATCTAAAGTCTTATATCTTTTGTCCAAAGTCCAAAACATATAAGTCCCTTTATCGCAATAGTAACACATTTCCTTGTTTATCTATCGTCCGTCCATTTTCTTGTGTAACTCTAATGTGATAAACATAAATTCCTTGTGGTGCCCCACGTCCTCCTATATCCCCATCCCAGCCTTCATCTACATCTTCACTGATAAAAATTTGATTCCCGAAACGGTCATAAATTTCCATTTCAAAACTGACCATATCTTCGTATAAAACAACAGCACGGAATTCTCTATTAATGCCTTCGGGTGCAAAAGCATTTGGGGCAAAGACACGTGAATTTTGTTGTACGCAAGCTTCATTCGAGCGAGATAAAATAAATTGTTCACTTTCATCAAAAAGGGTGACAAGTGCATTTGCAACCACATAATAACATATTATTCCCTCGTTTGGGTCAAGTTCTATATTTTCATATAAAAACTTACTCTCCATTCCTTCAACTGTTCCTATTGATGTATCAATGCCATCTATTGAACTAAAAACTTCATAAAAGTCAACTACAGAATTTTCAATATTTAAGGGTGTCCAGCTAATTAAATTAGCATTACCGTCTAATGCACTCGCTTCTAAGAAGATTGTACTACTTATCGTTGAGTTCGCAACAGTATTACAAGCGTCTAATGTTCCTACAGAATAGTAAATATTAGTTATCGAAGGGTCAATATCTACATCTAAATAAGTATTTTCAAAAGTTAGTGGAGAACTAGGATTTTCTGTTAAAATAGTAGTTAAATCGTCTGGACTTTCGCCTCTATTTAAAGTATATTCTACTAAATCTGCGGTGCTCCGCCACACCCAATCTACAATAATGGAATTATCTGCACGCACACTAATATTTTTAATTCCATAGTCCCGAATAGGTTGTATAATATCTACTATTTCACAACTTAAATTTGAATTTGAAGTATTTACGCCACCATTTTCTATAGCTGTTACGTAAAAACAATATTCATTAAAATCAGCTGGTGCGGGAAAGTCATACCTGACGGAGTCACCGTCTACCTCTCCTACTAAAATTGGAGTATCGCCATTAGTACTGAGCCATATTTCATATGTTGCTACACCACCAAGCCATCCGATGTAAGGAGTCCAGTTCAAACCAATTAAATCATTACAATTTTCGGCTTCAGTCTCTAAATAGATTGTCCGATGTTCCTCGTCAAAAACGGAAGTCCCTCCACAATCATCTAAAGCCAGTACAAAATAACTTTCTGCGCCTTCATCTGCCGTTGCATTTTCATCTAAGTAAAATGAATTATTTCCATATACTGTGTCTATAGGAACTACACCAATCGCCGTCTCACGAAAAATAATGTATCCAACTACTTCTGGAGCATTACTCAATTCCCAATTTAACTCAACCTCACTGCCTTCTACCGAAGCAGAAGAAATCATAGTGATTGGAGGTTGTAAATTATCTAATGTATCTGAAAAAATCACAGGTTCTCCAGGACAGTCATAATTACTCGCAATGTAATAATGAAAAATTCCACCAGTATTTACATGGTGGAAATTAGTCTGGTTCTCATCCATCACTTCATCCAATAATGTAAACGGTCCATTTGCTTCTGTACTAAAAAAAATATCATAAGAATTAAATGTTCCGCATGCATTAGCGGTATTTTCCCAATACAAAGTATCATTACGTACGCATTGCAAATCAGGTGAAAAGACCTGTGCTTGCAAGCCCACAAAGTAAAAAAGCAATAGAATTACTGTGAAAAATTTCCTCATTCTTTATGTTGTGATGTCTGAATCTTCTAACTTATAAAACACAAAAGACTCAATCTCTGTTCTGTCTATTTTTAAATTTCTCTTCCAAAGTTGTCATCGGATAAGTGTCTTTCAATTTATACTTGATGATAAATTCTTTAGACACATTTTTCTCAAAATAGACCAATCCCAAATCCTTCGCATAAATCTCCAAACCGTCATATTCCGTCTCCAAATGACCTTGATTGTAATTATCAATCAGTTCTCTAACGTAAAACTGCACCGCTTCGTGTTCTTTCCCCTGATAAATGTATGTCGTATCTCCAGCAAATTGTCGATTGCGGATGAGCGTATATTCTGTCCCCGTCGGCTCAGGGTCATTCCATTTTATGGTAAATAAAAGAACGCCTGGCTTTTCTTCATTGACTGTGAATGGATAGACATTTTTGGCTTCAATCTCTACAGGCACTTGATTCTGTTTGCCCGTTAAAGTATCTGTCTGATAAAAATAGAAATCTGCTAAAGTCATTCCATTAGCTGTCAATTCTTCTCGCACAAACTGAATCGGCGTAAAGTCATAGTCATAATAAGTGCCCGTCAAATACAAATCCGCTGCATCTCGCACATTTCGATAGTAATAATAAAAAGGCGGATTACGCTCGTCTCCTGCAGTTTCATATTCATAAACCAAGCCTTTATCCAAGTTCTCGACAGGGAAATAATAGTCTTTGATATTCCGAATAGGACTCGTTGGTTCACCACAACTGGTAAATAAAAAAGCACTGAAAAGAACGGCAAAAAGTATTTTAAAGATATTCATATTCGATTTTTTGCAAAAATATCGTAAATAATTAATATTTTTTCGACTATAATGGAAGTAACGAACTTTTCGCGGTGAATTTTCATTCTTTTAGTGTCTTTATAATTACAAGTGTCAGACGTTTAACTTTTGTTTAATTGAAGCATCCGACACCGCTACTTATATCTAAAATCTCAACAAAATATGCTCGGAGCAATCGCAGGTGATATCATTGGTTCTATCCACGAAAAATCTGGTATAAAGACGAAAGACTTTATGCTATTCGAAACATACAATATCTTTACGGACGATACAGTGTTGACCATTGCGATTGCGGAGGCGATTATGCTCAAGATTCCTTATGAAGAAACGGTGATGAGCTATGCACGACAATTTCCTGAAGCGGGATATGGCAAGACTTTTAAAAAGTGGTTACGTGGTGAAATCGTGGGACCTTATGACAGTTGGGGTAATGGCTCAGCGATGCGGGTGAGTCCAATTGCTTGGGCTTTTGATAATTTGGATAAGGTCATGGAAGAGGCGGAAAAATCCTCTATTATCACGCATAATCATCCCGAAGGTGTGAAAGGGGCGCAAGCTGTGGCGGTTGCTATTTTCTTAGCGCGTACGGGTGCGGGTAAAGCAATTATTAAAGACTTTATTCAAGATAATTTTGATTATGATTTGGAGAGAACGATTGATGAAATACGTCCTGATTATAAATTTGATGTGAGTTGTCAAGGAAGTGTTCCTGAGTCGATTATTGCATTTTTAGAGGCAGAAGATTTTGAAGATGCTATCAGAAATGCCGTTTCTTTGGGCGGTGATGCAGACACAATGGCAAGCATCGCGGGCGCAATTGCCGAGGCACATTTTAAATATATTCCTGCTGATATTCTCCAAGAGTCTCGCCGGCGTCTGCCGATAAATTTATTGCAGACGGTTTTGGATTTTGAGGAGAAGTTTATGGG
>CAZQTE010000476.1:0-4434 GCA_964595615.1 uncultured Saprospiraceae bacterium | reverse complement strand
TGGGATGGAGATTTATGTGATTGTGTTGCTGGTACACCACCAGTAGATCCAGGCTGTGATGATGGCGATTGTTCAAATGGTGTAGAAACTTGGGATGGCTGTGACTGTTTAGCTGGTACGCCTCCCGTAGATCCAGGTTGTGACGATGGTGATTGTACCAACGGCGTAGAAACATGGGATGGTTGTGATTGCGTAGCAGGTACACCGCCTGTTCCATGTGTAGACGACGGTGACTGTACCAATGGTTTTGAAATGTGGAATGTAAATACTTGTGACTGTGATATTACTCCGCCAGTAAACGGCTGTACTAATCCAACGGCAACAAATTATAATCCTGCTGCAACATGTGATGACGGATCTTGTGATTTCCTATGCCCAGACCCAGGCACCTGTGATGACGGTGATTGCTCAAATGGTGTTGAAACTTGGGACGGAACATTATGTGAATGTGTAGCTGGGACTGCACCAATAGACCCTGGTTGCGATGACAATGATTGTACCAATGGTCTTGAAATATGGGATGGCTGTGATTGTGTAGCAGGAGTAGCACCCGTAGACCCAGGCTGTGATGATGGTGATTGTACCAATGGTATTGAAACTTGGAATGGTTGCGAATGTGTAGCAGGCACTCCCCCAACTCCATGTGTAGATGATGGAGATTGTACCAACGGCTTTGAAATGTGGAATGTAAATACCTGTGAATGCGATATTACACCTCCAGTTAATGGCTGTACTAACCCAACGGCAACAAACTATAATCCCGCCGCAACTTGCGATGACGGTTCCTGTGACTTCCCTTGTCCTGATCCAGGTAATTGTGATGACGGTGATTGTACCAATGGTCTCGAATTATGGGATGGCGACTTATGTGACTGTGTCGCAGGAGTAGCACCCGTAGACCCAGGCTGTGACGACGGAGATTGTACGAATGGTATCGAAACTTGGAATGGTTGTGATTGTGAGACGACCCCTGCGGACTGTGATAATAGTCCTACCTCCGTAGTAAGTTGTGATGATAATAATTCTAATACAATCAATGATATGCAAACCATATTAGATTGTGATAATAGTATTTGTGTGCCATGTGCAGGGATTTTGTGTGATATAGTTGCAATTATTCCGCAGCCAAATTCTACAATAACTTGTGGGAATTTAGAAGACGGCGTTATGCTAAATGGAATAGGGTCAACTAATGGTCCAGATATTAGTTATGAGTGGATTTTTAACAACCAAATTATCGGTACTTCTCTAAGTTTAGAGATCTTTGACGACGGTATTTACACGCTACAAGTAACTGATAATTCTACAAGCTGTACAAATTCTGCAAATATTGACATCACAATTGAAGAAGTGATTTTAGACCCTCAATTTGATGTATTCCCCGTCAGTTGCCCTGGTCAAAATGACGGGAGTTTCCTTATTGATACAGTCAATGGTGGCACAGCGCCTTATCTCTACTCTTTCAACTCCAATGCTTTTGGAACGAATAAGTTATTTGAAAACCTTGCACCAGGAGACTATGAACTAGCTATTCAAGATGCAGATGGATGTGAAACTGTAGTGACAGTCAATATACTAGACGCCAATTCTTTATTCCTTGATTTAGGTCCAGATGAAGAAATCCGATTGGGAGACAGTATCGAATTAAATGCCTTGACTAATCTTGACATCGACACTATAATGTGGGAAATCGACGAAAGTTTAAGCTGTTTAGACTGTCCAAATCCAACTGTTTTACCTTTAGCTTCAACGGCTTATTCTGTTACGATTACAGATGTTAGTGGTTGTAGTTTGAGCGACCAAGTGATTGTATTTGTAAATGGAACGAAGAATATCTTTATCCCGAATGCTTTTTCTCCGAACTTTAATGGTATCAACGACAAATTAGTCATTAATGCAGGTTCTGATGTAAGAATAATTCGTAGCTTCAAAGTATTTGACCGTTGGGGGGAAGAATTATATTCGGAAACAAATTTCCCTCCTAATGATGTTAACCATGGTTGGGATGGTCTATATAACGAAAGAGAAGTGCAATCAGGAGTTTACGTTTATTACGCAGAGGTAGAATTTGTAGACAATAGAATCGAAATCATACGTGGAGAGATTTCGCTTTTTAAATAATTCAAATCATTAAATTAAAGACTATCTGCCTTCAACTTTTTTATAAAGACTGAAGGCAGATTTTCTATATCAATAATAACAATGAATAAAATCACCCTAGTTTTCTGCCTTTTTATGGCAACAATTGGATATGCACAAATAACACCAATTGACTTTGAAGATTTATCAATAACTACAGCTGACTTCACAGATTTTGATGGAGGAACGGCAACGGTTATTTCTAATCCACAAGTAAATGGTATCAACACGAGTGCAATTGTCGCACAAATAGTACGCAATGGCGGTGCAATTTGGGCTGGTAGTAAAATTGAATTGCCCGAAAATCTTGATTTTTCTAACTTCAATAAACTTTCGATGAAAGTATTTACAACTGCACCAGTAGGGACAGTTGTAAAGTTTAAATTGGAAGGCGACGGTGACACAGAACGAGACGTCGTTACAACAGTTAGTAATGAATGGGAAACTTTGACCTGGGATTTTACTGGTGTACCTGCTAATTTTAATAATTTGGTCTTCATGTTTGACTTCGGAAATACAGGTGACGGTTCTGCGAATTCCACTTTCTATTTTGACGATATAGAGCAGCTATTTGGAGGGCAACAAATTGATTGGCCCGTTACATTTGAAGAAGATGGCATCGATTACACAACCACTGATTTTGGTGGAAACCTATCTTCTTTAGTGACTGATCCAACTAATCCAGACAATACAGTAGTTCAGGCTATAAAAACGGATGAAGCAGCGACTTGGGCGGGTACAACTGTCGGTACGCCAGCAGGTTTTGCCACAAACCTTCCCTTTACTTTGACAGACTCTAAGATGTATGTAAAAGTTTGGTCGCCAACTGCTGGAACACCTATTCGTTTAAAAGTTGAGGACTCTAACGACCCAACTCATACTTGCGAAACCGAGACAAATACAACTCTTGCAGGCGAATGGGAAGTTATGGAATTTGACTTTACGAATGAAGCACCCGGAACAGCAGCATTAAGTTTTGGTTTACAAAATGGCTGGACTTACAATAT
The DNA here is from genome assembly GCA_964595615.1 of uncultured Saprospiraceae bacterium. Lineage (GTDB taxonomy): Bacteria > Bacteroidota > Bacteroidia > Chitinophagales > Saprospiraceae > JAHDCG01. The sequence goes on along the minus strand of CAZQTE010000476.1, from coordinate 1,288 downwards.
GGCGTCTATTTTCTTCAATTTTGGAACAGAAGGAACAGTAGCAGGAGAAACCACTTATTATTTTGATAATGTTAGTTTTGGTGACCCACTGTCAAGTGTAGATTTTGTCGAAATAGCAGGATTGAAGACTTTTCCAAATCCAACGAACCATGAATGGACTATTTCAACGGACAATCAAAATATCAACTCTTTGCAAATTTTTGACTTGCAAGGAAGATTATTGGTTTCCTTAAAGCCTGAAAATTCATTAGTACGCGTAAATGCAGCAAATTTCGTAGCTGGAACTTATATTGCGCAGATTTTTACAAAAGAAGGAATGGCGAGTTTGAAACTTATCAAGAAATAGTATTTTCCTTAAATTGCTCTAAAAGTAAAAAAGTTAGCCTCAAAATGTCTTAGTGATATTTTGAGGCTTTTTCAATTTAAAAAATAGTCTTTAGTATTGACAGTTCAGTAGTTAAAAGCGGTTATACCTGCTTGATGTTCAGCGTAATATACAAAGGGAAAGCTATTTCTGTAGTATGGAAAATGTACCATAAGAAGAAAGGTCATTTACCAGAAGTTACACACCGAGTATTACTAAAAGAATTGAGTGTTTTGCTTCCTCCGAACTGTCGTGTTATCATTACTGGAGACGAAGAGTTTAAAGGGTCTGCAATTCTCTGTGATGTCTATCACCAAAATATTACTTCAAAAAAGCCTAAATTTGTACTCAACTTAATCATCTGTTAGATGGTTTCCTATTCGCCTGTGGAGTGTCTAAAAATCCTCCATTTCACTCAACTGTAAAAAATCAAATTATGAAACTATCTTGGAGCGCTATGTGGAATTACAAATGTCCACGCTGCAAAGAAGGGGATATGTACAAAAAACCTTTCGAATTTTCTGACCCGCTAAATATGCATCCACGCTGTGAAAATTGTAAGTTAGATTTCGAACCAGAACCTGGTTTTTATTTCGGTGCACTTATTATTTCTTATGGTATCTCTTCTTGGATGTTACTGCTACCCGCTTTGACTTTGGTATTGTACTTTGATTGGTCAGTCATGGGCGCAATGGCATTTACTTTATTTTTTGCCGCGATTACTTATCTAAAAGTCTTACGCATTTCAAGAGCAATTTATCTACATTTGTCTATGCGCTATGATAAGAGTTTAGAAAATTCTCAGAATTCAGCTTCCAAATACGATAAAGGGATTTTTTAGAAAACCACTCTGGTATCGGTCACTTTATTCAAAGTAAAGATGTAGATTAATGAATTATCAGAATTTTAGCTGAAAACAGTGCC
>CAZQTE010000475.1:0-4435 GCA_964595615.1 uncultured Saprospiraceae bacterium | reverse complement strand
CATCCAACGGATGAAAATATTGCTTTTGCTAGAATAGATGTTTCAGGTGTTTATAAGACCACAAATGGCGGTGTTGATTGGGAAAGCATTACAAAAGATATTATCAAAGATAATCATTACAACTATTATGTGAGAAGCTTTGCGATTGATGACACTAATACTGATAATCTTTACTTTTTAAGCGGAAATGCTCCTTATGACCATGGAGGTATTACGAATGAATGGTTTTTATGGGCTTCTACAAATGGTGGTGTTGATTGGAACAGAATAGTCTCCCCTACTGCTATTGGCGGGAATGGTTATGCACGTTCGGCTGGTGAAACATTGGCTATTAATCCAACAAATACAGATGTCTTATATATCGGTGGACAACCGACTTTTCACTATGGAACTGGAGCTTGGAATACAAATGGTGGGCTGCACATTTACAATGTAAATAGCGAAACGTGGTCTGTCCCGCCAGGTATAAACGGGACTTTTGACCAAGCTTGGATTACGAAATTACAATTTGAACCCAATAACAATGATGTACTGTATATTTCCGCTGTAAATAGCACTTTAAATGGGGTTTCAAGTTCTAATTCAGGACTATGGAAATATGTAATCTCTACTGAAAGCTTAACCCAATTAAGAACTGAGGAAGTTCATGATTTTGCTTTTGATGCTACAAATAGTTCTACTATTCTAACAACACAAAATTCGGGTATCGATAAAAGTACGGACGGAGGACAAACTTGGGAAGGTCTGAGTCAACCATTCAATTATACTTACAATTATTGTGTGACTGCACATCCAACAGAAAGTGGGCATTGGTTTTTTGGATATTGGAACGAAATTTATCAAAGTGGAATTATTGAAACTACAGATGCAGGTCTAAATTATCATCCAGTCAAATACAACGGAACCCATAATACCGATAAGATTATCTTACCTGAGTATGTAGATAATAATCAGCTACCTGGCTTTGCCAATGCCATTTCTACTATTGTATTTCATCCCGCTAATAATGACCATGTTTATATTGGTGATTGGGATGGTTTATTCAAAGCAACAAATACGAATACACCATTAATTGACCCAAATGCTCCTCTAGTCAGTAACTCTAACTGGACTTGGACATGGCGCACACAGGGTATCTACAATGTTGTCCAAGTGCGAGTTACTCAACATCCTACCGAAACAAATACCTTTTACAACTGCCTAGCGGATGTTGGTTTTTACAAAAGTACAGACGCAGGAGAAAATATGATATTTGACAATACTCATCCTATTACAAGTATTTATGGTGTTCAATTTGCTCCTTCTAATCCGATTGTTGGCTACTGTTATGGTGACCATTATACTGGCAAAGGTCGATTGGTCAAAACAACAGATGGTGGGGCATCTTGGCTGGAACCTGCTAGTGGACAACAGTATACGCAAGGCTTTTTCGAAATAAATAATTCGGCTTGTATCACTGATTTGCAAGTCAGTGACACTGATGAAGATATCTTGATTGTTGGGATTGAAAAAGGAGGAATGTCAAACCAATTGTATCGCTCAGATGACGGCGGTCTTAGCTTTTATCCTTGGGACGAGGGATTGCCTAATAATATGTTTAAAACTTGGACAGCGCAGCACAAATTGATTAAAGACGCTGATGGGGAAACTTTCTATGCTTGGCATCAAAACAATTTATATTTCAGACATTTGGATGATGCAGTTTGGCAGTCTGCTGTTAATCCAGGTTCTTCAAGTGCTAATTGGTATTCTGATGTGATTACAGACCCACTACAAAACAATAAAATCTATGCAACCCAATTTGGTACGGTCATTTACCAGTCTGTAGATAAAGGTTTGACATGGACGACTATCAATGTTGGGACTCCACGTAGTACGAGTATTGCTATTAGTGAAACTGGAAGAATGGCTGTTTTGCAAAATAATAATGCAAATAGTGAATTGCCACAAAATGTCTATGTAACTTATGATAATGCCGAAACATGGGAAAGTTTGGGCACAGCGGGTCTGTACAGTATGTTTAGTGGATTGACCTTTATCGGTGAAGAAACGCTTATTGGCTGGACTGACCATACTGGCTCTGCTATTTTTAACTTAGAACCAAGTAATCCTTTAATTGTGGGTTTGATTAATTTTGAGTTAGAATGTTTAGAAGGCAAAACACAATTATCATGGGAACTTGAAGAAAGTGATGATTTACATTATTTTGAAATAGAGAAGGCAGATTTTATCGTCAATAATAACGCTTCGACCTGGAAGAAAATTCAGCGCATTTATGCTCAAAATCAGATAAGGAACTATAAATACGAAGATGCGGGATTTAGCAATTCTTATTATCGGCTTAAAAGTGTTCAAAAAGACGGTAAAATTGAATACTCTAAAATCATTGCGGCAGATTGTGCCTCTAATAATTTAAATATTTCCCTATTCCCCAACCCTGTTTCTGAGCTGCTAAATATTCAGGTTTCAGATATCAATTTAAATCAGGCTAACATTCAGGTTTATAATAATCTAGGACTTAAACAAGAAGTCGTGGCAGACTATAAAGATGCTAATACTATTCATCTTTCGGTAAAAGGATTATCAAAAGGACTTTATTATTTAAGGATTGAAGAAGGAGATGTCTTGTTGACTAAAAGGTTTGTGGTTGATTTTTAATTTATTGAATTACAATAGGGAGAAAATTTTAGAAAAGTAAAATAATTTTATAATAATATTTTAAACATATTGAACTAGATGAGCGAAATACTAGACAATTTTGAGAAGGAGAAAAAGAAAAATTTTGGAAAGAAGTCTTTTCGATATTTCGTTATTTCGAGTATATCTTTATTCATTTTATTGGGAACCGTTTTCCTCTGGATGACAGAAAGAGTCAATAGTCCAAATCCCATTCTGAGTCTTACTTTTTATAGTTTTTTAGCTTTTAGCATTAGTGGTTTTATAAATGGGATTAGAAGTTATAAATCAAAAGAGCCTCCTAGTAAAATGAAAAATATAGCTATCATTGGGAATACTATATTAGTATGCCTAATTTTTGGGTATTTTATTTACTCTTATGAAAATATTCTGAGAATTTTTACTACGCCGATTGAGCGGGTGGAAAATTTCGATTAAAGGGTCATTTACAAAGCCTGCTTCAAATCCTCAATAATATCATAAACATTCTCAATACCAACTGACAAACGTATCAATCCGTCCGTTATCCCATTGCGCTCTCTAATCTCCTTAGCAATCCCACGATGCGACATAGATGCAGGGTGCAACAATAATGTATCTACATCCCCTAGAGTCGGTGCAAGCGTACAAAATTTGATTTTATTCATAAATGCCAAGCCAGCATCCATGCCGCCTTTCAATTCAAAACTCATCATTCCTCCAAATCCACTCATTTGCTTTTTAGCTAAATCATGGTCAGGATGTGAAGGCAAACCATTGTAATTGACGCGTTCTACCTTTGGATGCTTTTCTAAAAACTCAGCGACCTCTTGTGCATTTTCGCAATGACGCTCCATACGCAATTCTAAAGTCTTCAATCCATTGTGCAATAACCACGCTTCGAATGGACTACAAATACCTCCAAAAAGCTTTAAAGCAGTAAATATTTTAGTCTCCATTATGTCTTTGCGCGTAGAGGCAATTATGCCCGCGATAGAGTTTCCATGTCCGTTTAGAAACTTGGTAGTAGAGTGAACAATAAAGTCAATCCCAAACTGAAAGGGCTGCTGAATGTAGGGTGTGCAGAAAGTATTGTCAATCGCAGTCAAAACGCCATGTGTACGTCCTAATGCTCCGACATATTCTAAATCGACGAGGGACATCGTAGGATTGGCAGGAGATTCTAAATAAACTAATTTTATTTGCTTGTCAGTGCGCATTTTCTCTTCTACCAGAGTTGCATTTTTAAAATCAATCATCTCCACCTCTACCCCATGCGTCGCTAGTTGTCGCAGCATTAATTCTGCCGTCCCGCCATAGAGATTTTCTTGGGTCAGTACTTTATCACCTGACTTTAATAGTCCAAACAACAAAGTAGAAATTGCCGCCATTCCTGAGCCCGTCAGATAGGCCATTGCTTCCTCTTCCAAACCATAAGCTTCTAGACGCGCAATCTTATCTGCCACTGCATCTGTTGTCGGATTGGAGTAACGGGAATACTTATGCCCTTCTTCTTCTCCAGAGAACATTGCAATACCTTGATTTATATCTTCAAATTGAAAACTTGAGGTAGGATAAATCGGTAAAACGTGGGGTTTTGTGGTACGAAAATCTTTTGTTTCTTTGGCGCAAATCGAGCCAAAGCCTGTTGTTTCATTCATGTCTGAGAGTTGAGAGGTTGAAGGGTTGAGGGTTGTGGGTTGTGAGGTTGAGGGTTCGGGTTCACCTGAAACCTCACAACCCATAACCCACAACCCTCAACCTCTTAACCCTTTTTTAT
>CAZQTE010000474.1:0-4455 GCA_964595615.1 uncultured Saprospiraceae bacterium | reverse complement strand
TTTTTCCTTCTAAAAAACACAAAAAATAGTTCCGTGATGCAGACCATGCAACGATTTTTTGAATTTCTTAGAAGAAAAAATTACTACGCATTATGGATCAACTTATTAAATCACTTTTACTTAGAAAAAAATAGTTCCTATAATAAAATAATTTTCAGTCACTTTTAAGAATCAATTAGGGTTGCAATAGTGAATGATTCTTTACGCAACGGGGTACTTTTGAATCGTAAACGGTTGTTTTCATCTAGAAACCGAATTAACAAAAACTCTGAAAGCAATCAATAAACTGTCACAGTATTTAAAGGCTCTATTTGTTTTATTAATCAGCGATTTATACATTTGCATAAATTAAATACATAAATCAAGAGTCACAAAGCGAATTGGAAAGGTCTGCCCCTTCACACTATTATAATTAACACTATATAATTCACACTATGACACTTTCAACTTTGTTCTTTCTAGCTTTTTATATGGTCTTACTGCTATCAGTTGTTGATGCTGAAGCCGTTGAAATAAACGAAGACTCAAATTAAGCTACGAATTATAATCCCCTATTTTAATTAAAGGCAAACCCATTTTGGGTTTTGCCTTTTTTTATTGTCTATCAACAACAACATATTATTAATTTTCACATATTTTGGCACATTATTTTCTTTATTATACATAATCTATTGTTTATCAATATGCTTAAGTGCAAAAGTAATAGACTTGTTTGCAAATAATAAACACGCACATGAAAATATCTTTATTCCGCTATTTTCCTTTAAAAAAGTAAGTCCGTAGAAGGACTATGCACTGACTTTTTAAAGAAAACTATCGAAAAAATATAAATTTCATACACGTATTCCTTATTTACAAAAAAGTCTAATGATAGAATTTTATCCATGTATAATAATTACACCATGAACACTAACAACACAAAGAGACTATTAACAGCAGTGCTAATAGGTCTATCAAGTATGACATTCGCTCAATCGAGCTCATCAACCTATTCCCCTAAATTTATTTCATTAAAGACAGAAAAGGAAATAACAAAAAAGCCTATCAAGGCAAACACATACGCTTATACAAAGCGTATTCCAGCCTTATATAGTGGCTATGTTATTGAATTAGCAACATCTGATTTGCCATTGACGAGAGATTACGAAGCTTTCAAAAATTTTGGCAAAGTATATCACGATAAAACCCAAGAAGGCTATTACTCTTATGTAATAATTGCCGATTTTAATAAAAAAGAGTCTGTAGAAGACTATGTAAAAAACATAGTCGCACATCGTATTCCTGACACAAAGATTATTCTTTATAAAAATGGGAAGCGAAAAAATCAGACTACTAAAGAGCGAAAATTTTATATGGTGGATTAATTCCACCCTCTGATATATAAAAAGCTCATCACTTTTCTGAAAAATGTAAGATTCAATTTTGGTTTAAATAATTATTGGTTCAAAGGAATTACCTCAAAAAACCAATAAGATTTATTGAGCGTCCCCGCAGTGTGTGTGCGGGACGCTTTTTTTTGTACTATAATCAAACCAGTTCTTTATGAAATCGGTTGGTAAAGTTTGACATCAATTAGCCTTGAGTAGCTCGGTGCACTTTATAAACCATGTGGCACAAAAAAAGGGATACCTAGTGGCATCCCTTTTTTATAATTGAATTCGTTTCTAACAACTCGTTTTACCTCCCAACAAGCGATAAACACCATTATCTTCTACTAATTTCAATTTTGTTTGAGTCAATAATCCAGCTAAGGCTTGTGCTACTGTTTTATCTTTTAATTGAAGTATATCCGTAAAAGTACAATTAGCTAAGTTCTTGTTAGTCAACTCAATAGATATATTATAAGTTTTTTCTACATCAGACAAAATCTGCTTTAGAGCTTCTCCACGGTATTTCAAGACTCCCGATTGCCATGCTAATTCATTCAATGAAACTTTAGTATTTACGAATGGAGCATTCGTTCCAGTCTGAAATTCCGCTTTCATATTCTTAGTCAATAAAACGGGGTCAATGTCATTTGTTGCCTTAAAAGCAACTTTGCCCGTTTTTACCAAAACTTCCGTGAAATTATCATCTGTCTCAATTGAAAAAGAAGTACCTAAAACAGTAACTGTTCCCTCTCCTGCTTGAATAATAAATGGCTTTGCTGGATTTTTAGCTACATCAAAAAATGCTTCTCCTTCTAATTTTAACTGACGCGTATCGCCATTAAAATCTTCTACATAGGATAATTGGGCATTTTCCTTCAACCATACCAGAGAGCCGTCAGGCAATGCAACTTCTTGTCTGTCTAACTTTGCCGTCACAGTTACCCATTCAACACTATTACCAAAAAATTCCATACCCACAAATGCCGCGACTGCCAAGGCAACTGCTGCAGCCACAGCCCGCAACCAACGACCACGCATCGGAACTACTTTCGCCCCTTTTTCGGCTGCTATCCTATCCTGCAATCGACGTAAACCCGCATCAGTATCTAACTGCAAGTCGGCTTTGTAAGCTTTAGTTAGCTCCCACACAGTTTGCGCGTCTTCGTCTTTAAATTTGTTCATATTAATAGTTGTATAGATTTTTTTGAGTCAGGTTTAGTTTTAAATTCCAATAATACTGACACGATTTTTCGGCTATCCCCCTATGCTTATGCTATACTTTTTGTCGGCTAGTTTACCTAAAAACGTGTTATTATAAAATTTAACCTTAAACACATCAAAGAAAAGAAGAATTTTTGATTTCAGACAGATTCAACATAGCTTTGTCTTATGTGTGACGATAATCTTTTATGTATAGAATTTGCAAGCATTTCTATACCTTTGACACACATTATATTCACTCAATAATTTGTGCCATTGCCACGTATCCTTATCATTCGTTTTTCATCTATTGGAGATATTGTCCTGACCTCCCCCGTTATTCGCTGCCTAAAATTGCAATTAAACGCTGAAATTCATTTTCTAACTAAGTCTTCTTTTAAAGGCATCAATTCAGCCAATCCTTACATTGACAAAATTCACACCATTGATAAAAAAATTAGTGAAGTTATCACTGAGTTAAAGAGTTTGAAATTTGATTATGTGATTGATTTGCATAAAAATATCCGTTCGCGTCAGGTTTGTAGTCAATTGAAGGCAAAATCTTTTTCATTCAACAAAGTAAATATAGAAAAATGGCTATTGGTCAATTTAAAAATCAATCGACTGCCAGATGTACATATTGTGGATAGATATATGGATACTGTCGCGAGTTTGGGTGTAAAGAATGACGGAAAAGGCTTAGATTATTTCATACCGAAAGAGACTGTTTTGCCAGATAAAATTGCAGCGAGGAATACACCATTCATTGCTTTTGCGATTGGTGCAGCACATGCAACAAAACGACTGCCAAAGGAGAAGATTATTTCTATTTGTCGAAAAATAAAGCAGAATGTCGTGCTATTGGGTGGACCAGGTGATGCGGATGTTGGGGCGGAAATTGCGAGACAGGCGGGCGTTCACATTTTAAATTTATGTGGTAAAATTAGTCTGCATCAATCGGCTTTAGTGGTACAACATGCAGTCTCAGTTATTTCCCACGATACAGGCATGATGCACATTGCGGCAGGATTAAAAAAGCGGATTATTTCGGTTTGGGGGAATACGGTTCCTGAGTTTGGGATGACAGCTTATTATCCTGACAATGAGGAGAATAGCTCGATTATTGAAGTTAAAAATTTGTCTTGTCGTCCTTGTTCTAAGATTGGCTATGAGACTTGTCCGAAGGGACATTTTAAGTGTATGCAGGAGATTGATGAAGGAGAAATTTCAGAGAAATTGTAGTTATGTTGAAAGTGGCGATTTATTTCTCTTCTAAGAAGCTGTTTGAGTTTAAGTATTTTTCTATATGAGAGAATATTTTTCGTTTATTTTGGCTTTTAAAACCGCTAATACCCTACGGTCTTTAAGGATTTTAAAAGTGAAAATAGGCGAAAAATTGTCCTCACATAGAGAATTAGTTAAATTCAAACAGCTTCTAAGGGTCGTTTAAAAAATAACTTACGTTCTTTAAATGACCTTAAGGAACGCGTCAAAAATAAATTTACAGTCTTGACAAGACCTTTTGCTCCTCATTTGCACTTTAAAAATCCTTATGTAGCTCGGCTATATGCGGTTTTTAAAGCCCAAATGAGAAACAAAATTTCTTTCCCAAGAATGTAAATCTATTTCCGTCGCGTTCCTAACTTAAAATTCGATGTTTATTTTGTATTTGAATGATGAGACTATAGACTTTTCTGGCATTTTCTATAAACTCCAATTGAGGTTCAGAGTGAATTAAAATTGTTCCAGTGCCATTACTTTTTTCACTTAGTTCAAGCTCTATCAAGTCTGACTGTCAGTTTTCCATTCCTCTAATTATCTTTTATTAGAAATTAGAGCTGTACGAAGTTTTCTATTCAAGTATGACTTACCAAGAACTATAAGT
>CAZQTE010000473.1:0-4468 GCA_964595615.1 uncultured Saprospiraceae bacterium | reverse complement strand
CCCTTACAAGCCATATTCAAAACCTAAAAATGTCAAAACAAGACCTATTTTTTACCGCTCTCCGTGACAGTCTGCAAGCACAAACCTTTGTGCGTCTTGTTTTTACAAAAAGATATGATAAGGACGACCCAATTAGAAAAATTAAAGTTTCTCTTGATAACAGTTCGACTATTCCTCATTTTGTTTTTTTAGATATTTATGATATTGAGGAAATTGAAGTAAATCAAGATATAGAAAGCGGTATCACCATTATGCAAAGTATACTTCAAGATGTCTTTAAAGTCGCTACACTACATACCAATCAAGCAGATTACTCCTTGCAAATTAACAAAACAGGCGATGCTTCCTTTCACCGCAGATCTCCTTCTTTTCCTTTACAAAACACTAAAAAGACTTCTGATTTCTTAGTAAAATTAGCGGTACTAAAAGAAAATGGTAAACCACAAAAAGGTAAAGGCGATAAGTATAAACAAATCAATAAATTCGTCGAAATCATGGCGGGTTTACTCCGCAATTATTATGGTGAGACAATAGAACAAAAACTAAATATCGTCGATATGGGTGCGGGTAAAGGCTATTTAACCTTTGCTTTGTATGATTTTTTGGTGAATAATTTGGGAATGGATGCACAAATAAAAGGTGTAGAAGTTCGGGATGATTTGGTCAAAAAATGTAATGATATTGCCCAAGAGGTAGCTTTTCAAAAACTCCAATTTGAGAAAGGCTATATTGGAAATTACTACCTCCCCAAAACGGATGTCCTCATCGCCTTACACGCCTGCGATACCGCTACGGATGATGCTATTTCGAAAGGAATTAAAGCCAATGCTGACCTAATTATTTGCGCCCCTTGCTGCCACAAACAAGTCAGAAAATTGATGAATTGTCAGACGCATTTACAATCAATGCTGCAATATGGGATTCATAATGACCGTTTGGCGGAGATGCTGACGGATACGATTCGTGCTTTGATTCTGGAGGTAAATGGATATGAAACGAGCGTGTCAGAGTTTATTTCGACAGAGCATACAGGTAAAAATGTAATGATAATTGGAAAGAAACGCAAAGCGGATAATATGGGCGAAAGTCCGTCTTTTTATTTGCAGCAGATTGAAAAATTGAAGGCTGAATTTGGGGTAAAGTTTCATTACTTGGAGAAGTTACTGGCTTAAGTTAACTGGTTTACTTATTTATCTGCTTTATTCACATATTTATCCTTGTTCCTATATTTTGATTTGCCTATCTTTATTGTTTTGAATTCAAAGACACCTATTACATGAAAAACCTTCTTTCTCTTCTCTTATTATTCCTTTCTTTTTCTTCTATCGCTCAAACTATCCGCGCGACAGCTACTGCCGAGGTCGAAAGTGGTAATATGCGCTTTATAATACGTAATGACGGCTCATTATTTCATAAAAATGGAGAGCTGGGGCAGTTTACGGGTCCGAAAAATGAGGAAGGAGAAAAGCCCCCTTTATTAGATTTTGCTGGACTATGGCTTGGCAGTATTCACGAAGGAGAATATAAAGTAAGCATTGCTGACAACAGAAATATTGATACAACGCATTTTGCACCTGGTCCCTCCTACTCTCCCTCTGGTACTTTGAGTTTGGATAAGCAGGAGATTTTCAATCAGATTTGGCAAGTGACAGATGAAGAGGTAGTTGCACATATTGCCGATTTTGTGTGGGATGGAAAAGTTGATACCATTAGAGAAACTATATATCAATGGCCAGGCTTTGGAAATAAACATTTTCAAGAACTTTTTGAAAATACAGAAGAGAATGAAGTAGAAGAAAGATACTTGGTTCGTGCCCCTTTTGCCGATTTAAATGAAAATGAGAGATATGAACCGCATTTAGGAGAATACCCTTATCCTGATTTACCTTATTATTACAAAATCAAACGTCCAAGTCAAATTTACTACACAGTTTTTAATGACTATAATGCTACAAATCCAATGAAAATAAACATGCATCAGACTGTTTATACTTTCGAATGTGATTCTCCTTCCATGCTAAACAACACTATTTTTGTTAATTATGAATATGTCAATAAATCTGAAAATTCTATTGATTCTCTTTACTTAGCTTGTTTTTTAGACTCTGCACTTAGTTGTTCTGAAAAAAACTTTGCAGGTACAGATACATTGACCAGTGCACTCTATCTTTATAATGGACAAGATTATGACACTTCTGTAGACAACGAAGAATGTACAGATGAGGATTTTCCTTTTACACAAAATGCTCCTATTGTTTCTACTCTCAATCTAAATAAATATAGCGTAAATAGCTGGGCATTTACTACTTCTTACAATACGATTCCCTCTCTAAGCCCTGGTGCTCAAACACCTCCACAAGGAAGTCCTATTGAGTATTATCGTTACCTAACTGGACGTTGGCGCGATGGCACTCCTTTTACCTATGGAGGAAATGGATACGGAGGCAATGAGGCTACACGCTATATATATCCTGGCAATCCCGAGACTCAAGAAGGCTGGACAATGCGAACGGATGACCTTCACGATAACGTCCCCGAACGTTTCTTTTTCGCCTCGGCTGAAGCTTGGTCACATGTGAATGATGGAGAATGGGGTAATCCAATTTATGAATATGGTTCCTTATTACCTGATAGATACGGAAAAACAACATTTGCTCTTACTATTTACCATGATGATACTGAAAATATGCTGACCAATGCCCAATCAGCACGTGACTCTCTTTATGAATGGTTTTATCTTACAGGGATAGAAGAGTTTGATGAAGGAGTAAATCCAATCACCCTAGGTAACAACTGTATTACTTCTCAGCCACGTCCACCTCTGCCTATAAAACCAGTCGTCCCCCTCTACCCAAATCCCGCACAGGATTTCATCACCATTCGTTTAGCTCAAAAAGAGATGAATTTTATAAAAATCTACAACATCTCAGGGCAATTAACTCTTGAACAAGAAGTGGTGTATTCTTTTGACAACGCTGAATTTATTATGGAAACGAAGTTGGATGTTTCTACTCTTCCTACTGGATTATATATCGCACAGATAAGAGGTAGTGACAATGAAATACAAATTCATAAGTTTTTAAAAATGTAGATTATCAAATCTCTAAAAACGCTTTTTATTGAATAATAAAAGGTGTTTTTTTATCTTTTTTCAAAAAAAATCTATTTTATCTGCATTTTCCTTATCAGATACAAATTTCGTTCTTCTTCTTTTTTCCTATCATTATTCCCTATTTATTTACCTCTTGCCAACAATAATTCTAAAAACAAAAAAAGAATAAAAAAACAGACAAAATAAAATTCTGTTTTGCGAATTTTCGCAACAAAACAAATATCTTATTTCCTTGATTTTCAATTAAATAGCTTTTACCTTTGTATAGAAATTGTTTATTAGTGTTTAAATTACACTAATATAAAAGTGTTAATAAAACTATGATTTTTATTAAGTTTTATTGAGAAATATTCACTTTTCATCAAGCAATATTCTAAGAATAAAATAAAATTTTGTTGACATTGGTAAAATTAACCATACGATAAGATTTTGATAATAATATAACTTTCTCATTCAACCACAACAACACAACTATCATGTTGAAAAAGCAGTATAAAAAAAATACTTGTAAAGTAACTTTCACTCTCCCAACTGAAGCTATCGAAGCTAAAGATGTTCGCGTTCTTGGCGAATTTAATAACTGGAACTGGGAAAACGGCATCAAAATGAAAGCTGTTAAAGGTGAATTCAAAGCAGTAGCTGAATTGCCTGCTGGTCAACACCAATTCCGTTACATGGCGGCAAACGGCGCTTGGGAAAATGATTTCGCAGCGGATGCTTATGTAGCAACTCCATTTAATGTAGACAACTCTGTTGTTTTCGTTGATGAAGTTTCTGATGTTCCTGCTAAAAAAGCAGTAGCGAAGAAAGTTGTTGCAAAGAAAACAACGGCTAAAAAAGTAGCTAAGCCAGTTGCTAAAAAAGCAACGGCAAAGAAAGTTGTTGCTAAAAAAGTAGCTCCTGCTAAAGCAAAGAAAGATAACTTGACTAAAATCGAAGGTATCGGACCAAAAATCGCTTCTTTATTGATTGCTGACGGTATCGTAACTTTCGCAGACTTGTCAAAAGCAAAATTGACGCAATTGGAAACTGTATTGAAAAATGCAGGTCCACGTTTCAAAATGCACAAACCAACTACTTGGGCAGAACAAGCTAAAATTGCTGCTAAAGGTAACTGGGCAGAATTGAAAAAATTGCAAGACGAATTAGACGGTGGTAAACGTAAGTAATAAGTAAATTACTCGTCTTTAAAGAAAATTCCTATTCTTAGGAAACTCCAAAGGTTTGATTGTAAAAACAGTCAAGCCTTTTTTTCTTATTCATCGTCTTTAACAATTATTAGTGCTTTGACCTTTGCTTATCCAGATGGAATTTCTGGACAGTATAGTCCAACAGGGCCACACTATATAGTCATAG
>CAZQTE010000472.1:0-4501 GCA_964595615.1 uncultured Saprospiraceae bacterium | reverse complement strand
TTTAGCAATGTTATTTTGGTTCATAGGTCAATCATTAAAAAAGACCTTAGACAAGATACCATTCATTAGAAAGAAATTTCCCTCTTGGTTAAAAAACATCCTATCTGCCACAATTACAATAGGAGTTTTATCTTTTGGTTTTAATTTGATACTAGACAATATTGTTGTTTTACGGGCGGCTTACCCTTTATATGAAGCAAACTTGACTACCGTTATTCAATCTATAAATGACCGCTTCGATATCAGTCTATTTGAAATCGCGAAACGTCAATTTGGAAATTTAAATTTTGGAGAAATATTAGGAGATATATTTTCCTCTATAACAGACCTGCTTGGTAATACTTTTTTGATCTTAATTTACTTACTTTTTATTGTTTTAGAAGAAGTTAATTTTACCACTAAGTTAAAGAAAATATTCCCTGACAAAAAAGAGTATGCTAACTACATGAATATCCTACAAGAGATTGGAGTTTCTATTTCAGATTATCTACGGTTAAAGGCTTTTGTTAGTTTGATAACGGGTGTTTTTAGCTTTATTGCGCTCTATTTTATTGGAGTAGAAGCACCTGCTTTTTGGGCATTTTTAATTTTCATTCTTAACTTTATTCCTACTATTGGTTCTTTAATCGGAACTGTTTTTCCTGCCGTTTTTTCATTATTACAATTTGGCGAAATCCTACCTTTTTTCTTAGTATTAGCAATAGTAGGCGTAATACAAGTGATTGTTGGTAATGTAATAGAACCACGACTAATGGGCAGTTCAATGAATATTAGCCCTTTAGTTACTATCTTAGCCCTATCTTTATGGGGCTTCATTTGGGGCATAATAGGAATGATACTTAGTGTGCCTATTACTGTGATTATGATTATTGTTTTTTCTCAATTTGAGAAGACTAAAAGCATTGCGATATTGTTATCAGAAAAGGGAGAAATATAAAAGTTTTGCTTCTCCAACAAAATGTAATTTGAGCTTGAAAGAAATAGAAAACATAATCCAACGCTACGAGGAAATTGACTTCTCAAAAGAGAAAACTGCACTCGGCACACTTGTCAAAGTAGAAGGTTCAGCCTATCGTCGCATTGGTGCACGTATGTATGTGAGTGACAATGGAAATTGGGTTGGAGGCATTAGTGGTGGCTGTCTAGAAGGAGATGCTTTAAAGCGCGCGAAAATTGCGATTTTAAAGAATGAAAGCTCGATAGTCGTTTATGATACCACAGAAGACGACCCACATCAAATCGGGGTAGGACTCGGTTGTAATGGACGTATTGAAGTCTTATTCACACCAATCAATCCTGATAATGAAAATAACCAAATTCAATTTTTAAAAAATATAACGAATAAGAGAGAGGCGACTATTTTATTGCAAATATTGAGTATCAAAGGCAAGAAAAAAGAGATGCTAGGTAATTTTTATTCTCGTGAAAATCTCTCGGATTTAGCCAAAGAAATTGAGATAGCCAAAGATGAAATCCTCCAAAAAATAGCGACCGTCATTCATCGCAGAAAATCTCGTGTATACACTTTTGAAAATGAAAAAGGGGAGGAGTACGAAATATTGGTAGAGCTTATTCGTCCAAAAATTAAACTCGTCTGTATTGGTGATAATTATGATGTTAATGCCTTTATGGGCATAGCAAATGAATTAGGCTGGGAAATTCAGGTAGCTGGTAAACCTAGAAAATTTAGCAAAATTATCCATAAATACGCCAAGAAGACTTATTCTCTTGCAGAAGCTGCAAATATCGAATTCGACGAATATACCGCCGTTGTCATGATGTCTCACGATTACAAAACAGACTTCAATCTCCTAAAAGAATACCTCCATAAAGACATTCCATACATCGGTATGTTAGGTCCTAAAAAGCGTTTTTTGAAAATGCAAGAAGAGCTTACAGAAGCAGGCAAGACGATTAAATTAGAGGACTTACCCAACCTTTTTGCCCCTGTAGGCATTGATATAGGTGCAGAAAGCCCCGAAGAAATTGCACTTTCTGTGGCTAGTGAAATCATCGCGGTATTCAGAGAAAGAGAGGGAGGTTTTTTGCGAAATAGAGTAGGTTCAATTCACGAAAGATTGTAGATGAAAGCAACAAATAAAAATACGCTCAGAGACCGCCACGGTCGCACACTTAATTACTTGCGTTTAGCAGTAACGGACCGCTGCAATTTGCGTTGTTTTTATTGTATGCCCGAAGAAGGAATAAAATTTACTGACCGTAAAAATCTCTTGTCCTACGAAGAAATGCTCCGCCTACTTCGTATCACTGCAAGCATGGGAGTCAACAAAGTTCGCATTACAGGAGGAGAACCTTTTGTCCGTAAAAATATGGTCGATTTCATGCATAATGTCTCCCGCTTAGAAGGCATTGATACGCTAAATCTAACGACTAATGGCACCATGTCCGCCGACATCGTTCCACAGTTAAAAAAAATGGGAATTAAGTCGGTCAATCTAAGTTTAGACGCTCTCGACCGCGACCGATTTTTTGAGATTACACGCCGTGATTTATTTGATAATGTGATGCAGACCTTGGATAAATTATTGGAATACAATATCCAAGTTAAAATCAACGCTGTTGTCATGGAAGGCAGAAATATTCAAGACCTCATCCCATTGGCACAACTCACTAAAAATCAGCCAATTAATGTCCGTTTTATCGAAGAAATGCCCTTTAATGGAACAGGAAGGCAGTACGAAAAATTCAAATGGAATCACAAAGCAATCGAGCAATATTTACGCGATAATTTGCCCGAAATGACTGCTTTGCCTTTCATTCCTACAGCAACAGCGAACGAATTTAACATCAAAGGACACCAAGGTAAACTTGGGATAATTGCAGCCTACACACGTTCATTTTGCGGCACATGTAATCGCCTACGCGTCACCCCACAAGGCACTCTAAAAACTTGCTTATACGACAATGGCGTCTTCAATATCAAAGACTTTTTAAGAGCAGGTGCGACAGACGAAGAAATGAGAAAATTATTCCAAGAAGCCGTCGCAGGAAAAGCCAAAGATGGCTTTGCAGCCGAAGCAAAACGAGGAAAAGTATTCGAGAGCATGACCAGTATCGGTGGATAGCCCGTAACTCAGCCCATACGGGTAAACTTTTCCAAGCTGAGTAGCCCGTACATCGGCTTTCCAAGTCGATAAAAAAGCCGATAAAACTTAAAAAATGACCAAAATAGACATAAAAATCTACCACAAAGATTTTAGTTCCGCACTCGCAGAAGCCTTCGTCACCAATGCCAAGTCAGGCGGCATTGTCACTTTCGTCGGTACTGTTCGAAAATACACCAAAGGCAAAGATGTCATCCGCTTAGAATTCGAGTCATACCAACCCATGGCAATCAAAGAAATGACTAAAATAGCAGAGCAAATATTAGAAAAATATCCAGCAGAAAAGGTGGCAATACATCATAGAGTAGGAACCTTAGGAATAGGAGGAATAGCAGTTGTAATCGCAGTTGCCTGCCCACATCGTGCAGATGCATTTGCTGCCTGTCAGTACGCTATTGATACTTTAAAAGAGACCGTTCCTATTTGGAAAAAAGAAATTTTTACGGACGGCGAGGTTTGGGTATCTGCACATCCGTAACTTCTGAAAATTTAATGTTATAAAGTGAAAGGAGCTACAATAAATTGCAGCTCCTTTCTTTTGGAGTTATTTCCTATTTTTTATAGGAACTTTTAATCAAATAGCCGAAAAATATCTAGAGTATATGGGTTTAAGATGCTTTTTTTGTTCGGATTTTAAGTGTTAGGAGTCTTTAGGTTTTTTTCTTATTTTTTATTGATTTTACAACTGCCCAGACTGACCTTTCAGATAGATTGTACCTTTCAGCCAATAATCTTACCGTCTTACTTTTTTTGTTTTCCATAGAAGGTAAGAGTGCTTCATACTCTTGACAAATTGTGTAATGACGAACCGTTACAGGTTTGATTATTCCCTGGTCAATTAAGTATGTAATGATTGTTTTGGGGTCTTCTTTAATTTGCGTCCTTTCGCAATATTCGCGATAATTCTCTAAAGTTTTACCGCAGAATTCATCCAAAAGTTGCTTACGGATAGTTTCCATAATAAAAAATTGTGTGGTTTTGGATGTTTCTCGATTTGATGATGTAAAGATGCAATTACTGCAATCTTTTTCCAATATCAAAAAAATGCCAATCTTCCTCAGTTTTTGAAAAAATGATAGGAATAGTTTTTATCTTTTTCTTTATTAAATTATTGATTTACAGGTAGTTATGTTGTTTTGTGTGTTTGAGTTTTTATTTATTTTTTTGAAAAATATTTTAACAATTTTATTTTTGATGAAGTCAAATTCTAAAAATAAAGACGATTTGAGAAGAATTAATTTACAATTTATGCAAATATTAGTAAGAAGTATTACAACTAATAAATCAAATATTTTCTAATTTTAGCCTGACAAAACATGACTAAGTACTCGGACACAATTATTTACAATATTAGAACAGGACAATTTTCCGCTTGA
>CAZQTE010000471.1:0-4539 GCA_964595615.1 uncultured Saprospiraceae bacterium | reverse complement strand
AAAATTGCTTTTTTTTCGACATCCTCACAGCTTTTTCTTTGAGAAATATTTTTTACGAGAAAACCCTACTATGCCCTAAGCGAAATTTGATTTTTTACCTTTTTTGACTCTTCTACTTTTTTCTCTAAATCTGTCCTAATTTTATGTTCCAATTCGAGAGAATAGATGCGCCACCAGTGATGTGCAGGAATTTCACCGCTACTGTGTTCTTCTAAGCGGTACATTAAGTCCACATTTGGATTTTCGCGCCCATTTAATATTCTACTCAGTTTCGTTTGGTGAATGCCCAAATCATTCGCAAATTCTTTATTGTTTCGGTTGATTATTTTTGAATAAAGCTTTAATTGATTGCTAAAATTATACTCCTCTACGAATTTATTTTCTGTAATATACTTTTTAATGCGCAACTTTAATTTCATCATCTTACCATACAGGATTTCTGCTGGTTTTAGATTCTTTAGTTGCTGTAATCTTAGCTCTCGAAATTCTTTATCTACTTTTTTCTGCTCCTCTTCACTAAGACTGTCGTCATTAAATACAAATCCTTCTACTATCTCCGCATCGGTGTAGCTTTTGCTCAGTTCTTTATATATTTTTTCACTCTTACTCATCATCTAAATATTTGTTGATTAAAGCCATGGAGGACTGTTGTTCTACTGCCAATAGTCTGCCGTACTGTCGAAAACCATATCTATGTTTATAAAGGTCAATCAGTCGTGTTTTGGGTTGTAGAGAGACAAAACCGAAATAATCTTTGTCAAATGCAATCTGACAAGCAAAAGCAATTAAACAGCCTACTATATTTTCGATTTCCTTATTTCTACCTTGATTTCTTTTTTCTACTTCAATGAGGTTTAGATGAATTCGATATTCATCAGGATAATCTATCAAAGACATCAAACCCAAAATTTCATCATTTTCTCCTTTCAGATAGATTTTATAAACATCATTTTCTATTTCTTCTGACCATGAAAAGGTGTACTGCTTAGAAAGCTCAATTCGTCGATAATCAGATTTTACAATTTTATCAATAACTGCTCGTAAAGTTTCGCCTGTCTTTTTGTTTCTCAGAAGCATTTTTAGAAATTTATACAATATACAAATAATTTATGAAAATGATAAATTATTTTTCAAATAGGGGATAAACTTCTTGATTAACTCTCAAATAAATCCTCCAACCGCAACTCATTCCGTACTAACATATCAGAGTGCGCGTTTCGCTCCACGCCGTATGTTGTAATAAGAGTTAAAAAGACAGCTTTACGAGTCTTAGTGACATTTTTAAAAACAGAAATCTTTGCCCGTAATTTTTCTGCATATTCCTTATCAATCAAAAAGGTATCAAGTGAAAATTTGCACTCACACAGATTTATAACTTGGTCTCTGCGGTCAATTAAAAGGTCAATCTGGGCTGCTTTGGTTTCTGTGGCTCCGCGCCAACTTGCATTATCAGATTGTACGCCGCTGATGCCGAGTGCCTTTTTTATTTGTCCGATGTGGTCGAGACAAATTTGTTCGAACGCGAAACCCTGCCAAGTCCGCTGCACGGGGTGATCAATGAGATTAAGCCAAGCACTTTCGCCGCGATATTTGCCGTCTTGCAAAAATTTGAAATAAAAAGCCGTGTAAAAATCGGAGAGGCGATAAGTTAAGTTTTTTCGCTTTTTATCAAGCGCGAGGTAAGAGGTAATAAAGCCGCTTTCCTCTAAATTGAGCAAAACTTTTGTCAAGGTGCCGCCTGACTTTATGCCCGACAACTTAACGATTTCATGTCGCTGTAAACCCGCATTTCGTGAAGATAGTGTAGCTACGACCTGTTCATAAATCTCGTAACGCCGAAAGAGCGAGCGATAGAGATTATGAAATTCATTGCGCAGCAGTCCGCTTGCATCAAAGAGTAGTTCTTGAATATTTTGCGGCACACTCAAGTGAGGCTGTACGGCATCGAGGTAGTAGGGGATACCGCCCAACACCATATAGAGTTGAGTGACCTGATAATATTCAAAAGGACAATTTTTTGACTTGAGCATCTCTTGCGTTTCTCGCAAGGTAAAAGGTTCGAGCTTCATTTTGTAGGTAATGCGATTGTGCAAGCCACCCGTGTTATTAATCAATACATTAATCATCCACGAGGCCGCCGACCCACAGCCGACCAATAAAACATCTTTCCTGTTGGTTGCCCAGCTATTCCAAAAATGTTCCAAACCCATCATAAAATCTGATCCTTGGGTATCAAACCAAGCCAATTCGTCAAAGAAAATCGTGATTTTTTCGCTCTTTGGTTGATGTTCAAGGTGGTCAATGAGACGTTGAAAGGCGACCAGCCAATTTTTAGAAGGCGTGTCGGGCGCGAATTTTGATTGACGCTGTAGCGCAGTATCAAAGTTAAATAATTGTTGTTCGGTGGTTGCTCGGGCTAATCCCGATATTTGAAAATCGAACTGATATTCAAAAAACTCGCGAATCAAAAACGTTTTCCCTACACGTCTTCGACCGTACACTGCCAAAAATTCAGATTTATTGCTTTTGCTTAATCTTTTTAGCAGGTCAATTTCTTTCTTTCTTCCGATTATAGTATCCATTATCAGCCAAAATTGTATTTAAAGTTGTATTTTTGGCTGCAAGATAATTTATTTGCAGCCAAAATTATAACTTTTTACTGTATTTTGGCTGTGAAATTTTATTATCATACTTTAATTTATGTTAAGTAGGAATTATGTCTCACCTTGTCTCATACTGAAATAAGTTGACTCTAAACAATGTCAGCAATAGTAATGGCGGGGCAATATCCTGATTTGATTAGAGAACTTATACCTTCCAAACTAGAAGAGGTTTGGGTGTCAGATATAATATATTTTAGAACAAAAGACGACTTTATTTACGGACATTTAATTACAGATGGCTATTCAAAGAAGTTTGTAGGATTTGAAGTTTCGGAAAATATGAAGGCTCCCACTACCCTTTTAGCTTGAAAAATGGCTGTTGAGAGTAGGTACTATGACGAAAAATTAATTCATCATTCAGACCGAGGCTTTCAGTATTTATCCAGAGTTTATACAGATTATCTGAAGAAATATAGGATAAGAATTAGAGTTACTCAGGACGGTAATCTTTATCACAATGCAGTAGCTAAGCGTATCAATGGCATCTGAAAAGAAGAGTTTGGATTTTATGGCGTCCTTGATAGTTTAGAGCAAGCGAAAAAGTCGATTGTGAAATCAGCAAGGATATATAATAATAAACACCCTCACGGGAGTAATCATTTACTGACACCAAATGAAATGCATCAACAAAGGGAATTAAAGATTAAAACTCGGAGAAAAAAATAATAACTTTGGAATTATTCCTAAACTGGAGAGCTATATGGGAGGAATAGATTTTTTCTTTTCAAAAAGCCCTCATGAATGCGACGGGCTTTTTGAAAAAGAAAGAAATGCGGGTGGATTGGTATTTTTTAACCAGTCCGGTTTTTCTGGGACAAGACAGTTTTTTAAATATTAAATTCAAAAAAATGAAACAATACATAGTAGTGTTGAGAATGGCTACTCCACCACCACACGCTCATAAAAAGTCTCTTGCCCAACCTGCACCGCAATAATATAAACACCTCTACCTTTGATTTCCACACCTTCCTGCAATTGAGAATAACCTGCATCAAGTTTCCGTTCTAAAACAAGCCTCCCCACATTGACATATATTTTGATAATAGCAGATGTTTGTGCTGTATTTTCCATTTGAATATTGACCAATCCATTAGTAGGATTTGGGTAGACTTGGAGTGTTTTTTTGTCAGGATTATAAGTTGCAGACACTATATTTGAATAGTCAAATGCACTGTCTGTATCAATCTGCTTTAAGCGATAATAATTGCGCCCTGCAAAAAGATTGTAGTCTTTGAATTGATAGATATTGATTTCGCGGAGGACTTCATTTGCGGGTACAAAGTCTATGCTTTGCCAGTCTTCACCAGTTTTTGATTTTTGAATTTCAAAACCAGTATTATTTAATTCATCGCTTGTTGTCCAATTGAGATGAATATGGTCTTTTTGAGTGGTGGCATTGAAGTCAACTAATTCAACAGGTAAAATACTCACACAATCATATACTCGTACATGTCCTGCACTATTTCCATTGCCGTCGTTAAATGGTGTCCCAATCGCTACTCTTGTACCGTCAGAAGACATAGAGACTGACCAGCCTGATTGGTCATCAACAGCCTCCCCGTCAATGTCATTACCGATTTGTGTCCAAGAGCCTCCGCTTTCTTGATAGGTGCGTACATGTCCAACATTATTTCCATTGCCGTCATTATTTATTGCCCCAATCGCTACTCTTGTACCGTCAGAAGACATAGAGACGGGATAGCCTGATTGGTCACCAGCAGCGTCCCCGTCAATGTCATTGCCGATTTGTGTCCAAGAGCCTCCGCTTTCTTGATAGATGCGTACATGTCCTGCATTATTTACATTGCCGTCGTTAAATGGTGCCCCAATCGCTACTCTTGTACCGTCAGAAGACATAGAGACTGACCAGCCTGAC
>CAZQTE010000470.1:0-4554 GCA_964595615.1 uncultured Saprospiraceae bacterium | reverse complement strand
TTCATCAACAATAAATAAAATGAAACCAAGCCAACCAAGCAAAACCATTCCCGAAGACCAACATTCGATGATAACGCGTTTCTGTTTTTCCGCAGCGATGAATATGAAAGACAAATTCATCATAACAAATCGCAACAACAGTATAAATCAAAACAACAATAATCGGTATGAGAAAAAAGCTTGCATTATCACTCATCATCGCCAACCACATCAAGATAAACATAGGCAAACCACCCAATCCTAATGCTTTTGCCTCCGCATCTCGCTCCTTTTTTGAGATTTTAAGTTTTAAAGGGTCGCGATGAAATCTCCAATCTAATACGCCGCCAGCAGTTGCAATTAAGCCGCAGATAGCAAGAATATAAAATTGAAAAGGAAGAGAATGAAATTCGTATTTTCTTAGGATATCCTCCCAAAAGAAGACCAACAGCAATACAAACAAAACTGCAGGAAAGAAAAGTAAAATAAGAGAAAGGTAATTTCGAGTTTTATCCATTTTAGGTAAGTTTATTCATCAACTCACGTCACTAATCGAACATTTGAACACATTAATCTAATTCGATGTTTCAATATTAGAAGTTTTTATAATCTTCGCAATTGCTCCTTTTTTAGGATACTTCAAAGGTACAGTTAAAATCAATCAAAATATGAAAAAAACACTTTTTACACTCAGCTTTTTATGCAGCATTTTGCTAGGCATACAAGCTCAGAACATCGAATATGTAGAGTATGAATTGGACAATGGCTTGAAAGTCATTTTACATGAAGACCACTCTACTCCCATTGTAGCCGTCTCTGTGATGTATCATGTCGGTTCAAAAAATGAGAATCCTGACCGTACAGGTTTTGCCCATTTTTTCGAGCATTTATTGTTTGAAGGTTCAGAAAACATTGCTCGTGGTGAGTTCGATAAATACATCCAAAATGCGGGTGGAACCAACAATGCCAACACAACTTACGACCGTACTTACTACTACGAAATCATGCCTTCTAATCATTTAGGAACAGGATTATGGTTAGAATCTGAGCGTATGTTACACGCAAAAGTAGAAGATAAAGGTATCGAAACACAACGCCAAGTTGTCAAAGAAGAACGTAGACAACGTATTGATAATCAGCCTTATGGCTCTGTTTTAGAGGAGAGCATGAAACGTGCATTTACTAAGCATCCTTACCAATATTCTGTGATTGGCTCGATGGCGCATTTAGATGCGGCACAAGAAGCAGATTATAAAAAATTCTACAAAGATTTTTATCGTCCAGACAATGCTATTTTATCGATTGCAGGTGATATTGATGTAGCAGCGACTAAGAAAATGATAGAGCAATATTTCGGCTCTATTCCAAGAGGTAAGGGCGAAATTTATCGTCCTAATATCGTCGAACCAGCTATGACTGCAGAGGTGCGCGATACTATTTTTGATAATATTCAACTACCCGGCGTTGTCCAAACTTACCGTATTCCTGCGGCAGGAACGGATGATTACTACGCCGTGAGTATGTTGTCTACTCTTTTGTCACAAGGAGAGTCTTCTCGTATGTACCGCGCCTTGGTAGATGAGCAGCAAAAAGCACTTTTTGCAGGAAATTTCCCATTAGATTTAGAAGACCCAGGCGTCGCTTTAGTTTTTGGTATTGCCAATATGGGCGTAGAAGCGCATGATTTAGAAAAGGCAATTGATGCAGAAATGATGAAGGTGCAAAATGAGTTGATTACTGAAAAAGAATTTCAAAAATTACGCAATCAAACCGAAGCAGATTTCATCACCGCAAACGGAAGCATGGTCGGTATCGCAGAGAGCTTAGCTAATTATGAAATGTATTATGGTGATGCAAATCTCATCAATACGGAACTAGAACGCTACATGAAAGTAACGAAAGAAGACATTCAACGCGTAGCAAAAAAGTACTTTGTGCCATCTAATCGCGTGAGTTTGTATTACTTACCTAAGCCGGTGACGCCTTAGGATTAGGTGAGAGTAGCAAGGTGAGCGGCGAAAATTTTCTAACGATAAATCTTAACTTCATCTCCTTTCTATTTACCAAAATAAAAACTTTTACGAATTAAGTAGTCGGACATAATTATTTCGATAATTAGAACAGAGGAAATTTTTTGATTGATTTGGCTTTAAAAACCGCCAATACCCTACGGTCTTTAAGGATTTTTAGAGTGAAATCAGGCGGAAAATTGTCCTGTTCTAATATTGTAAATAATTGTGTCCGACTACTTACATACTTTCTATAAAATAGAGATGTCAACAGGAATTGATAACTTAGAGATGTAAACTCTCTCCTCTGTCCTGACACCTCTCTCCTTAAGAAAAAATAATGAAAAAACTAAGTTTATATACTCTTCTCCTCCTTCTTTTTGCGGCATGTACGCCCAAGACAGGAGAAAAAATGACAGACCTTAAAGATAAGTCAGAAGGCGTAGAAGAAGCCATTAAAAAGGCTCAAGAGACAGAAGCTTTTAGAAAAGGAGCACCTGCGCCGACTGCTGCACCTAAAATTGAATTGGGTGAAGCAAAAAACTTTAGACTAGATAATGGTCTGAAGGTAATCGTGGTTGAAAACCATAAATTGCCACGTGTTTCTTTTCAGTTATTTATTGATGCGCCTGTTATTGCGGAAGGTGACAAAGCGGGCTATATTGACCTAGCGGGGCAGCTTTTAAATAAAGGAACAAAGACCAAAACTAAAGCAGAAATCGATGAAGCCGTAGACTTTATTGGAGCATCTCTTTCGACATCTAGTAGTGGTTTTTATGCTGAAAGTTTGACGCGTCATACAGATAAAATTTTGGCAATCGCTCAAGATGTCTTGATGAACCCTAGTTTTCCGCAAGAAGAATTTGAGAAAGCTAAAAAGCAGACAATCAGTGGTTTAGCACAAGCACAAGAAGACCCAAATAGTATTGCAGCTAATGTTGGAGCCGTTTTACGTTATGGGAAAGACCACCCATACGGGCAGATTACAACACAAAAAACAGTGGGCGAAGTTAAGTTAGAAGATTGTAAAGCTTACTATGAAAATTTCTTTCAGCCGCATATTAGTTACTTAGTTGTGGTGGGTGATATTACGCCAGAAGCAGCCAAAGCAGCAGCAGAAAAATACTTTGGTGCATGGAAGAAAACGAATGCAGTCGGTGTACGCGGCAGCTATCCAGCAGCTAAAAAGCCTGGCAAACGTCAGATTGATTTTGTAGACAAAGCAGGTGCTGTTCAATCCGTGATTAACGTAACTTATCCTGTGGATATGAAGCCTGGCGATGCAGATGCTATCAAGGCACGCGTGATGAATACAGCTTTTGGAGGATATTTCCGTAGTCGTTTGAATAATAATTTACGTGAAGATAAAGCCTACACTTATGGCGCGCGTTCTTCATTGAGCAGTGACCGTTTGGTTGGTTCATTCCGTGCTTATGCGAGTGTACGTAATGAGGTGACGGATAGTTCACTTGTTCAGTTTTTGTATGAAATGGAACGCATTCGCAAGACTCCTTTGGACAATACAGAATTGACTTTGGTGAAAAATGTCATGAATGGTTCTTTTGCACGTAGCTTGGAAAGTCCAGAGACTGTTGCACGTTTTGCATTGAATACAGCGCGTTACAATTTACCCGCAGATTATTATAATACTTATTTGGAGAAATTGGCGGCAGTTAGTGCAAATGACATTAAGGAAATGGCGCAAAAATACATTACACCAGACAATGCACACGTATTGGTTGTTGGTAGTAAAAGCGATGTCAAAGAAAAATTAGCAACTTTTTCACCAGACGGTAAAGTTATTTCTTACGATGCTTATGGCAATGAAGTTAAAGAATTAACGGCAATGATGCCTGAAGGAATGACGGCGGAAAAAGTATTAGAAGATTATGTGAATGCTATCGGCGGGAAGAAAAAGCTAAGTGCCGTTAAGTCTCAAAAATCTGTCATGGTAGGCGACACACAAATGGGTCAAATGATGATGACGACGGTGACAGTAGCTCCAGATAAATTTGCGATGATGATTGGTGCAAATGGTATGACAATTCAGCAAATAGTAGTAGACGGCGATAAAGGTAAGATGAATGGCATGGGCGGTAGTAAAGATATTTCACCAGAAGAAATTGAAGATTATAGAGACCAAGCAACGCCATTTATCGAAACGAAATATGCGGAAATGGGCTATAAAACAGAATTACAAGGTGTCGAAAATCTCAAGGGGAAACAATGCTATGTAATCGTTATTACAGACCCAAAAGGTCAAGCGAAAACGGAGTACTTTGAAATGTCTAATGGTCTAAAAATCAGAACAGTACAAACAGTAGGCGAAAGTGCAGAGTCACAAACATCTATTTATGATTATACTGATTACAACGAAGTGGACGGGATTAAAATACCTCATACGATAACAGCAACGGGCATGATGCCTATGCCATTGACTTTAAAAGCGAAATCGATAGAGATTAATGGTACGATTGAAGAGGCTATTTTTAAAATGGATTAGATAAGAATCTTAATAGCAGAATCGAGTAGGGTAAAGTTAGAGAACATTCTCTAACTTTATCCC
>CAZQTE010000469.1:0-4573 GCA_964595615.1 uncultured Saprospiraceae bacterium | reverse complement strand
ATTCCTATCGGGAAACAAGTATAATGGCTCAAGTTATTGAATTACTTTTACTTAGATACTAGATAATCCTTTCTCCACCTGCATAAATATTAAACCTTCCCCCCTTCACAAATCCCAAAAGCGTCATCCCATACTCCCGCGCCAAATCCACCGCCAAACTCGAAGGCGCACCCACCGCCGACAAAATTGGAATACCCGCCATTAAAGTCTTTTGCACCAATTCAAAACTCGTCCGTCCACTTACTTGCAAAATATAGTCAGATAATGGGAAAAGTCCTTTTTGCAAAGCTGCACCAATTACTTTATCCACAGCATTATGTCGCCCCACATCTTCGCGTAATAGGAGTAAATTTCCCTTAACATCAAATAAACCTGCGGCATGAATACCGCCCGTTTTTTTAAATAAATCTTGTGAGTCGCGGAGAATATTAGGGAGTGAACTGATAATTTTTTTATCGACAATCGGTTGATTATGAATTAATTGTAAATCACATTTCGTTTCAATCGCCTCAATTGATGCCTTGCCACAAACACCACAACTGCTACTCGTATAAAAGTGCCTCTCCAGTTTTTTTATATCAAAATCAACATCCCGCGACAAGCCAATAAGTAATCTATTCTCACGAGACAAATCACTTTTATGAGCTAAATATTCAGCTTTAATGACATCTGCCTTTTCTTTAATAATACCTTCTGAAAGTAGAAAACCCAAAGCTAAATCCACATCATTGCCAGGTGTTCGCATGGTTACAGACAGCGCTTTTTGTAAAATATCCTTTCCTTTAAAGTAAGCCAATCTAATCTCTAAAGGTTCTTCGCGTGCCAATATATCCACAATCTTTTCTCGACCTGTAGAGGAGAGCTTTTCTATAGAAACGTGGCTTATGCCTAATTCTTGCGTCATAAATGTAAGAAAGTAAAAAAATTACTGTTTGTCGAAAATTTTAGGATAATTGTTTGATAAACAGTAACTTGGCAATCATTTTTGGTGAAAAAGTCCAAAAAATTGAGAAAAAACATCGGTAGTATGTCTACCAACTAACAATCCCGAAAGTTTTCGGGACAGGCATTCCAACTAACAACTATAAAAATGGGACTATTAGGCGATTTAAAAAAAGTGCTTTTCGGAGCAAAATCTGTCACTAAATCAGCGGCAGGAAAAACAGTAGACGCAGCAGGCGACGCTTTGGATACAGCGAAAGACAAAGCAGGTGACCTACTCGAAGATGCGTCAGGTAAAGCAGGAGAAATGTTTGAGTCTGCTTCTGAAAAAGCATCAGACTTAAAGAATATTGCAGCGGATAAATTCGATGATTTCTTTGATGACGGAGGTGTTGCAGACAAAGCAAAAGAAATGGGCGGCGGTATTTTTGATAAAGCAAAAAATATGGCGGCAGATTTAGCGGACAAAGCTAAGGATGCAGCGGAAGGTGCAGCAGAAATGGCTGGCGAATACACTGAAAAAGCAAAACACTTGGCAGATGATGCCGCAGGTACTATCAAAAATGCAGCGGAAGGTGCAGTCGGCACGGCAAGTGGTATGGCAGAAAGTGCAAAAGACGCGGCTTCTCCAATGGTAGATAATGCAAAGTCTTTTACCGAAAATTTAGGAAAAACTGTATTAGATACTGGTGGAGATTTGATGGATAAAGCAAAGAATATCAGTGAAAGTGTGGGAGAGGTTGTTTTAGATAAAGGCGGTGATGCATTGGATAAAGCAAAAGATTTGAGTGAAAATGTGGGCGCAAAAGTTATCGGAGTAGGTGGTGTTTTAGCTGGTAAGGCACAAGATTTAGCAGGTGGCGCAACGGAGAAATTTGGTGATTTTTTCGATAAAGCACAAGAAGCTGCCGCAGATGCAGGCGGAGGTATTGCTGATAAAGCAAAAGACGCTACGGATGCTCTAAATATCGACGATACGCTACAAAAAGCACAAGATATGGCGGCGGCAGCTAAGGATAAAGTGACTGGTTATGCTGATACTTCAAACTTGGAAGCTTTGAAAAAAGGTGCTTTAGATACAAAGGATAGCTTCTTTGAAAAAGCAGCTCGTTTTGCTGACGGAGATTACCATAATGAAGGAGAACCACGTCCAGAAGGCGAAATTTCAATCACAGATGCGCCAGAAGGTTATGTTGCTAAAAACAAGCAAGGAGATACACCTCTTCCTGGTTTTGAAGATGCAGATGGTGATGGAAATGAATTAATTGACGATGCGACTATCGTTGATGATGGAGGAGAAGATGCATAATCTTTTCTGAAGAAAAATAAAGCCGCATAGTGTTCTGATTTAGAATACTTTGCGGCTTTTTTGATGGGAAATACTCTGGAGTTTTGTATTGAAAATATGCCATATTTTCTTTTCGAAAATTTAGCAATCTATCCATATCTTAACCGGTTTTAGCATATACAAATATGGCATATCTAAGGGAAATGTTAAAGAATTTTTAAATCGTCCTTGGACTGACAGTCTGTATGAAAAATGAATAAATTGAGAACAATTGCTTGTCTTCATGGTTATTTTTGTACCTGTAAATTTAACACTTGACTAATTATTTTGAAACATGAAACTGTTATTAATTATCCCACTACTATGGAGCTTTTTAGGATTTAATAATCCTGTTGAAAAAGGAGAACTGGTGCTGCGCGTCAATAATATCGAGAGAACTGGCGGTATGGTTTGGATAGGCGTGTATGACAGTCAGAATAATTTTCTCATTCAGGAAAATGCGACTTTGGTACAGGGCGTTAATGTCGATAAGACAGGAGAGTTAGTGATGAGATTGGACGCAATTCCTTATGGAACCTATGCGATTGCTATTTTTCATGATGAGAATAATAGTGGTTATATGGACCAAAATTTCATTGGTATTCCTTTAGAACCTTATAGTTTTTCAGTTCCTTATTCTTCTAAATTTCGCGTACCTAAGTTTGATGATGTGAAGTTTGAGTTTAATCATCCTAATCAGGTGGTGGAGACGGAGTTGGGGAGATGGTAGGTTTGGTTGATGGTTGACAGTTGTCTGTTCAGTATGAATTAGCTCGTATCATTATAGCAAAAAGGCAAAATACTTAAATTCAATAAGACCACGCTTCCTTGTTTGAAAATGTACTCGCATTGTGATACTTGTATCGTTTAAATTCTTCATTAAATTTATCCTCGTACACTCTGTATCCAATAAAGCACATTGCCTCAAATTCAGCATCAAAAGTTGCTAATCTGGGTTTTCTGTCAATTTTATTGTAGTATTCCTTACCCAAACTTAAAATAAAACCTCTTACGTAGTAAAATCCATCATCTCCACCGTCTGTATGCCTTTGAATTTCTTGGCGGTCAATAATGTACAATTTTTTCTCAATGAAGTGATTAAATGCCGTCAACTCTTCTTTATTCAAGAATCGTAATTCCTTCTCTATATTCTTAATCAGAATGTCAAAATTAGCTTGCAAGTTGTAAACCTCTTGTTTATCCATTGTATTCAGAGCTTTTTCTCTGGTAGAATTTAGGCTACTGTCTACTTCCCAACTTCTTTCAATTAAATTCCAGAATACATCATCTTGTTTTGAGTCCTTATTTTTACCATTAGTACACTGTATGAATAAGAAAGAAAGTGTGATTATGAAGAAGGTATTTTTCATTTTATTCATCTGTATTAATTTGATTTTGAACTCGTTAAAGAAGGAGTCTAATATCCAAGGTCTAACATCTAAGGTCTTTTTCTCCAAATATAAACACAAAAAGGGATAAAAACCACAATTGGTTTTTATCCCTTTCTATATTTAGTGCAGACCGTCAACTGTCAACCAGCAACCGTCAACTAAAATTAAGCAGACAAACGATTAACAAAACGTGTCAATCTTGATTTCAAGTTGTTTGCTTTTTTCTTGTGCCAAGTATTACGCTTCGCCAATCTGTCAACCATGCTGATTACTTTAGGAAGGTAAGTACCTGCTTCTGAAGCATCTTCCATTCCACGCAATTTTTGAATTGCAGAACGAGTAGATTTCTTGTAGTAACGGTTGTGAATACGCTTCTTAGCGTCTTGACGAATACGTTTTTTTGATGACTGATGTTGTGCCATTTCTTAACTTGTTTTATTATATTTTACTTCGGTGACTAAGAGGAAAATCTTTTCCGAAAACCTCGGAAAGCAGCATCGGCTGCGTTTTCATTAGGTTTTATACCGAATTTAAAGTCTATTTTATCCGCTTTTCCAAACGGCACGCAAAGGTAAGTAGAAAAAATTAATTTTGCGCGCATTCTTTCGATTCTTTTTAAACAAAACTTTGTACGGTTTTGAGTTGAGTTGTATTTGTGGTTCTTTTTATTGATTTTATGCTAAATTTGCCCCAAAGTGCTTTCCTGTCATCAAAATAAAAACAATGAAAATTATCCAACTCTTCCTATTTTTTACTGTGTTATTCCTTATTTCTGCATGCACCTCAGAAAAAACTGTAGAAATGAATGAAAAAACCGAAATCAAAAAAACAGAAAAAAGCATCGAATTAGACCTCGCCGAAGCCAATCGCCTCGCCGAACTACCACTATCCTGCATTCAAAATCCTTTACCTT
>CAZQTE010000468.1:0-4585 GCA_964595615.1 uncultured Saprospiraceae bacterium | reverse complement strand
TACTCAATCTCCAAAACCGCATCTACATCCCAATTTGCCCGAACCTCCTCAATTTTCTTTTCAAAAATACGCTCAGACTGCGTCTTCAAATCATAATTTCCAGGCGACCACTTTCCATTCCCGTCTGTATCTTCGACTATTCGCAAAGTATAATTCCCAGGAGGCAAAGCAATAAAATTATGTTGAAACTTCGGTTCCCCAGAATTTTTCAAAGTCTCAATCACATCATCTTTCAACATCAATTCAAAAACATAATTCAAACTTGCATCCAAACTATCAACTTTCAAATTAATATTTCCAAATTCCTTTAAATCTGTCGTTTCGTATTTAATTTGTATCGTATCCTTATTTTTTAAACCATATAAATCTGTAAATGCTTCTGGCAAAATAGTCAAATCATAGGGCATGAGTTCTTTCCATTTATAAGTCAAATTTACAGTCCGTTTTTCCTTATCATCAATCGTAAAAAAGCCTTTCACTTTCGTTTTTAAAGTATCTTCCGTGAAAATAATTTTCTCTAAATCAATACTATCAACAGGGTGATTAAAAATTAATTTTGCTTGCTTTTTTGGATTGACCTTTTGACTTCCAAACTTTTTATTCTCTAAGAAAAAAGTGTCAGATTGCATAAAAGCTTCTTTTGGAAAACCACCAATTTCAATCGTATCTACCCTATCGCCATTATCCAAATAAAATTCCCAAAGACCACCACTCGGGTCATCATACCAAAGCAATAAACTATCGCCTTTCACTTCTTGATAAACTTTTTGACCGAAATCTATATAGTCGATTTTTGCATCTTCTGCGGCTTGACTAAATGCCATGCGGAGTAATCCATATTTGTCTTGTACATCGTCTTGCAGGCTTAGTTTTGGAGTAGGAAGGAAAGCACTTAGTCTTAAATTTTTCGGCTGCAGACTATCATTGACAATTAACAAAGAATCTAAAAAACCAATCTGTTCTGCTTCTGAATTATACAAATAATCCAAGTTTGTGTCTTTCAAAGCAAAGACTTTAAAAGTATCTGCACGCAGATTTTCGATGATGAATTTTCCTGTCTTATCCGTTTTCGCAAAGTAAAAAGGTCGCTCTGTACGCACGACAGTATCCGAGATATTATCGTACAACATGACAATTATATCCTCAACTGGCTCAGCTGTAAAAGAGTCTAAAACCTTACCTCCTATCGACAAACTATCAATAAAATCCCCCGTCGAAAATACAAAACGCAATTGCGTTGGATTGCTTTCAGTCAGGTCTCTAATCGCATCTCCAAAGTTGATAACATAAGTTGCATTTTCTTTCAATTCTTCCCGTTCATCAAATTTGAGACGAACAGATTTTTTTCGCAAATAAACATCTGGCGGCCCATAACGCAAAGGCGGCGATGTGACCACCTGATTAAAAACATCTTTTAATTGTACCCATTCATCAAATTGAAATTCCAACTCCTGTTTAGTAAAATTAGTCTGAAAATTCGGCGTAGAATTTAAAGTATCTAAAATGGGCGGATCTTCATCTTTATCTCCACCTGTAGGCGCGACGATTTGGGCGCAACTGGTGGCAAAAATGAGGATTAGAAAAAAGTATATTTCTGAAAGATATTTTTTCATAGATTTCTGGAAAAGTCAAAATCGTATAACGCACGAATTGCGCGTTTTGTGTGTGGCAAAGATAGGATTTGCTTTTTGTTAAACATAAAAAAGGTGAAAGCCTCCTATTTGGAAACTTTCACCTTTGATATGCTTGATTTATTCTCAGCTTAGAAAGCTGAGTTACGTGCTTACTTCATTGAAGTCTGCTTACCACGCGCAGTTTTTGTCTTGTAAGTATCTAAACCACATTCTAAAAACTCACTATACTCATCTATATCTGAGTGATAACCACGAGGTGCAGCCAATACTTCTTCATCTGGAGAAATAAGAACGTATAAAGGCTGACTATTTTGGTCAAAATTAACGATTTGGAAATCTTGCCATAGACTACCTGTTGTGCGTAGTTTCTTTTGCTGTTTAACAGAATATAAAGCTTCTTTCAGTTTTTTACGCTCATCCGTGTAAAGAGAAATTAAGACAAATTCATTTTGAATCTTATTTCTTACATCATCCTGTACCCAGATATTATCTTCTGTTTTACGACAATTCACACAGCCATGACCAGTGAAATCTAAAAGAACAGGAAGATTTTTACTCTTTGCATAAGCTAAACCTTCGTAGTAATCTTTGAAGCAATCCAAGTTATTTGCACATTCTGCAAATGAAGCATATTGAGCAACTTCAGCAGGGTCTATTTTCACAAAGCCAGCAACATCTTCTCCTTTTACATCTTTTAAAAATAAATTGTAATTAGCAGGAGGCAATAATCCACTCAATAAAGAAGGCGTAGTATATGAACCCGTTTTTGCATTGACCATAAATCCTGAAAGTAAATACAATGTAAATGCTCCGAATAAGAAACCGAAACCTTTACGGGATGTAGATAACTTTGGATTTGGAGGGTCATGAGGAAAACGAATTTTACCAAATAAATAAGCTGTTGTAGCAGCAAATATAATCACCCATAACCCTAACATGACTTCATAAGGAAGGATACCCCACCCCATTGTCATATCTGCAACGGAAAGGAATTTTAATGCTAATGCTAATTCTAAAAATCCTAAAACAACTTTTAGATTTGTCATCCAACCACCTGCATTTGGTAATGAATTTAACCAACTTGGAAAAATTGCAAATAAAGTAAATGGTAATGCTAATGCGGAAGAGAAACCTAACATCACCACTAAAGGACCTGCGGTAGAATCTGCTGACTCCACTAAGGCTGAACCAATAATTGGACCTGTACAAGAGAAAGATACTAAGGCTAAAGTAAACGCCATAAAGAAGATACCTATGAGACCTCCTTTATCTGCCATTTGGTCGGTTTTAGTTGACCAAGAAGCCGGTAATGTGATTTCGAAATATCCAAAGAAGGAAAATGCGAAGATTACGAAAATGGCAAAAAATGCGACGTTTGCAATCCAGTTTGTTGAAAGGTCTTGCAGTGCTGTTGTTCCAAATATAGAGGTTATAAGTAGACCAATGGCAACGTAAATACCAATAATGGAAGCACCGTAAATTAAAGCATTTTTAATTGCCCCAGCTCTTTGATTGACTTTTTTATCCTTAGATGCTGGTGGTGTAAAGAAACTCACTGTTAAAGGAATCATCGGAAATACACAAGGTGTAAAAAGTGCCAATAATCCTCCTAAGAAACCAAAGATAAATGTCCAGAATAAACTCTCATCACGTAAATCTTCTTCTCCACAATCTCCTAAAGGAGTTTTATAGTTATTTGCTAAACTTGGAATAACTTGGTTAACTGCTTTCTCCCCATTTGGTCCAGTTGTCGTAGTTAAACCTTGCGTAGCATTTGTAACAGCTGGAGTAGCTGCTTTTCCATCTAAAGCGAAAGAGAAATCAACCTCCGTCGGAGGCAAACAACGCTCATCATCACAAGTCATAAATTCCAAATAACCTTTAATCGGAGTAGAGGCATCATTTGCTTTCACACGCTGTGTGAAAATAGCAGTCTCTGTGAATTTTGTCAAATTCATTTCAAAGACCTTATCGTACTTCGTCTTCACATTTCCACTCTCTTCATTCTTCCCTACTTTAGTATAGTGGCTACCTTCCTCAAAGTAAAAACCCGTCGCAACAGGTCCGTCATCACTTTCTAAGTACTGCGAGTAAACCGACCAACCTTCATCAATCTTAGCAGTAAAAACTAAATCATGCTCTCCATTTCCTACATCTTTACTTTCCCAAGACCAAGTTACGGGCTTAAAAATTCCGTCTTTTTTAGCTGCAGGAGCAGCTGTTGGTGCTGGAGTTGTTTCTGTTTTTGGTGCAGCTTCTTCTTTCTTTTGTGTAGCAACCGTAGAAGTTTGTGCTGTCGTATTTGAATTATTTTGTTGTTGAGCTACTTTTTTCGGCTGTGTTGGTACAGGCGTGGGCGTTGGCTTTTTTACCTCTGCAGGTTTTTGTGCTGCTGCCGTTTCTGTTTTCTCCATTACTTTTGGAGAAGTCTTTTTCTCTTCTGTTGGTGCTGTGCTACCTGTTTTTGGAGTGATTTTAAAAGAAAAATCGACATCTGTCGGAGGCAAACAACGCTCATCGTCACAAGTCATAAAGGTCAAATAACCCGTAATAGGTTTTGTGGCATCAGTGACTTTGACTTTTTGAGTGAAGATTGCACTCTTTTTAAATTTAGTCAAATTCATTTCAAAGACCTTGTCATAAGCGGTCTTAATATTTCCACTTTCTTCATTTTTACCGATAGTAGAATAGTGGTCTCCAGCATCAAAATTGAATTCAGTCGCTACGGGACCTTCATCGCTTTCCAAATATTGGGAATAGACCGACCAACCGTCGTCAATTTTTCCAGTGAAAATTAAATTGTATTCATTTGGCGCACCAGCTTCTTCATAATTAAAGGTCCATTTGACAGGACTGAAGATTTGTGCGTCAGCATTGACGGAAAAACCGAAAATGAGTGCGGATAGGATAAATAATACTCTCATGTCGAGAATGCTTTTTGTTTCTTTTGA
>CAZQTE010000467.1:0-4589 GCA_964595615.1 uncultured Saprospiraceae bacterium | reverse complement strand
ATTCCTATCGGGAAACAAGTATAATGGCTCAAGTTATTGAATTACTTTTACTTATGACCGTAAAATCCTACCTATGTGGACTTGTCCCAATTGTGAACGCATATTTAAATCTACCAATCAATCTCACTCTTGCAATGAAAAGACTCTCGACGAACTTTTTGAAGGAAAACCTGATGATGTCCTTTTAGCTTTCGACCGCATTATGACAGAGGTTGTCAATTGGGAACCTTGCAGTCTTGGCACAGCGAAAAAAGCTGTGGTTTTCACGAGTAAAAAGGCATGGCTCATTGCCCGTCCGATGACAAAAGTATTGGATGTGAAATTTTACAATGACGAGCCATTAGACAGCCGTATCATTCACAAAATTGACATTTGGGGAAAGAAATATGCGCATCATATTCGTTTAAAGAATGAGGACGAGGTCACGGAGGAGGTTTTTAAATTATTGAAGATTGGACATAAATTTTCTTTGAAATAATTAGACTTGTTTGCAAATAGGTTAATATTTTTTCAAAATCATTTTACAAAGCAAACAGCGATATGACTTTTACAACAAAATTAGGTGTGTACTACGGTGATGCACGCTATATTTTCCCTCATATTCCAGCGGAGTATGCTAAGCCATTCCTATCTGATAAAAACCGTCGTGTTATTTGTATTTTAAATGATAAAATCCGTCTCCATTCTGCACTCATGCACGACGGGAAGGGTGACTTTTTTATCAATATCAATAAAGCTACCCGAAAAAAATTAAACATTGAGGACGGTGACGAAGTACGAATAACCTTAGAACCCGATACCAGCAAATACGGCATGAAAGTATGTGAAGAAATGGAAGAAATGCTAGCACAAGACCCAGAATTTGAAGCCTATTTTGACAAGTTGACCCCTGGTAAACAAAGAAGGTTAATTTACTTATCAGGGAAGGCTAAAACTTCAGATACACGGCTGCGTAAAACCCTCATTATCGCCGATTTTCTAAAAATCAATCAAGGAAATTTAAATTTAGAAGAACTAAACAACGCGTTCAAACAATGAAACCAACTGAATACCTTAGCCAAGCAGACCCCAAGTTAGCCACTATCATAGAAGACCTTCCACCACCAGAATATGAGTCGACAGAAGATGTTTTCACAGATTTAATTTACCTCATGGTTGAACATCAAGTCCCCTACCGCGCTCGTGGTCAATGGATTAAGAAAGTATATGCCATGCTTCAGGACGATGTGCTCACGCCTGAATTAATATTCACTTTAGATGAACAAGAATGGATACGCAATAAATTAGCAACGCGTAAATATCATAACGTAACGAAGTTAGCGGAGTACTGGCAGCAAGAAAACATGCAAAATTTTGACTGGTCTCTCTCGTCAGATGAAGAAATCCGCGAGATGTTGGTAAAACTAGACGGTGTTGGCGAACATTCTGCAAATATGATTTTGCTCTACACCTTGCAGCGTCCTGATATTTTCTTAGTCGATGACTCTCACATCAAACAAGTCGTGCCACTAATTTATGGTATTGACCCAAAATCTAAACTAAAGAAGAATATGCTCGAAATTGCTAAAAAATGGACGCCTCATATGTCTTTGGCTTCGCGTTATCTGGTTGATTATAGGGCATGGTTGAAAAGGCAGTAATGGCTGATGAAAGGAAGTGATGCAAAGAAAACCAAACTTTAATTTTCATCAAAAAATTGTAAAACTCTCAAAAAACAGCATTCCTTTCAATACTAATTTTTACTTTTGCGGCGCTCATTAGGGGTGGAATTGACCTTGGCAGCTAAAGCAGCCGGTACTTTTCCTGAGATAATACCCTTCGAACCTGCCCGGATAATTCCGAGAAGGGAAATGAGGATGCTTTCTTGAAAACGAGAAACGACGCACGCTTACGCCCAAACGGTCGTACTTCGTAAATCGTACTTCGTGCTTCAATTTCGCTTCCTGCGAAGGTTTTGAGACATACCGAAGTCAATCCCTGATTTCGGAAATATCAATTCTTATTTTTTTACATGAAAATTTTAAACTTACTACTTGCAATCCTCTTGTTGCCCGCTTTCGTCTGCGCACAAGACGCCTCAATCACTGGTACAGTCACCAATCAAAACGGAAATCCTTTGATAGGTGTTACCGTTTTAATCAATGGCACAACCAACGGAACCGTAACCGACACTGACGGAAATTATAGCCTCAACAATCTAAATAGAGATACAGATTACGAGCTATTTTTCTCTTACCTCGGCTACGAAAACACAACTAAAGTCGTCAAAACAACGGGAGAAAAAACAACTTCTTTCTCTCTAAAAATGAAAGCCGCAGCCTTTGATTTTGATGAAATCATCGTTAAATCTACACGCGCAGCCGACGACGCACCTTTCACCTACACCAATGTCAGTCGAGAAGAAATCGAGAAAATTAACCTTGGTCAAGACATCCCTTTTTTATTGCGTTGGACACCTTCTGCAGTTGTTTCCTCTGATGCGGGAACAGGAATTGGCTACACGGGCATCCGTATCCGTGGTGTCGAACCGACGGGTATCAACGTAACGATTAATGGTATTCCATTGAATGATAGCGAGTCACAAGGTGTATTTTGGGTGAATATGCCAGATTTTAGTTCATCAACGAGTAGCGTGCAAGTCCAGCGTGGTGTCGGTACATCTACTAATGGTGCAGCTGCATTCGGTGCAACAATCAATTTAAGTACAATAAATGCCGCCCCCGAAGCTTTCACAGAAGTAAACGGTACTGTCGGTTCTTTCGGCACATTGAAAGGAAATGTACAATTCGGAACAGGCATGTTGAATGATAAATTTTCATTCGGTGGACGTGTTTCCAGTTTAACGTCCGATGGCTATATCGACCGCGCATCAGTGGACTTAAATTCTTACTTCTTGACAGGTGCTTATCATGGCAAACGCAGTATGTTACGCGTCAATGCTTTCTCTGGACACGAGGTAACTTACCAAGCGTGGAACGGTGTTCCTGTGCAGTATGGTGATGATGAAGAATTGAGAAAATTCAACTCAGCGGGTACAGCACGACCTGGCGAACCACATGATAATGAGGTCGATGATTACACACAAAGTCACTATCAAATGTTGTACAGTCGTGAATTGTCTGATAATTTTGATTTGAGTTTAGCAGGACATTATACACGCGGATTTGGCTTTTTTGAAAATTATGAAGGAGATGCAGATTTCGCGGAATATGGCTTAGAAGAATTTAGAATCGATTCCACTACTATCAATTCTTCTGACCTCATTCAGCGTCGTTGGTTGGACAATCATTTTTACGGAACGACTTACAGTTTGGGCTATACGAGTACAAATGATAAATTGCAAATGACACTCGGTGGTGCTTGGAATCAATACTTGGGCGACCACTTTGGAGAAGTTATTTGGGCGCGTTTTGCTAGCAATTCTGAGCAAAAAGACCGCTACTACGAAAACCGTGGAGAGAAGACAGACTTCAATGTTTATTTGAAAACGAATTACTCGCTTTCTGATAAATTAAACGCTTTTGTTGACTTACAATATCGTGCTTTAGATTACAGTATCGACGGTTTTGATAATGACGGTCGTGACATCACACAAGCGCACGAATACGGCTTTTTCAATCCAAAAGCAGGTTTGTTTTTTGAGACAGAAAAGAACCTTTCAGCTTACGCTTCTTTCGCAGTTGGTAATCGCGAACCTAATCGTGGAGACTTCACAGATGCTCCAATCGATGAGAATGGGAATAAAACTGTCCCATTACACGAAACACTTTACGATACAGAAATCGGTGTTAAAAAATCGTGGCGTAATGCAGCCATCAGCGCTAATTTCTACTATATGGATTACAAAAATGCCCTCATCCCAACGGGTGAGTTGAATGATGTCGGGGCATCTATTCGTACCAATACGCCAAAGGCGTATCGTTCTGGTATTGAATTGGTAGGAGGCATCAAATTCAATGATTTTATTGAGTTGAATACAAACTTAACATTGAGTCAAAACCGTGTAGAAGCTTTCGATGAATTTGTAGATAATTGGGATACTTGGGGAAAAGACACGATTAGCCACAGTAATACGGATTTGGCATTGTCTCCAAGTGTAATTCAATCAGCAGAATTAACTTTCCACGCCTTACCTAATGTGGAAAATCAAGATTTGAGTTTCTCTATCTCTGATAAATTTGTCGGAAAACAATACTTGGACAATACCTCAAATGAAGACGCAACTTTACCTGCTTACTGGTTTTTGAATAGTGGAATCCGCTATACTTTGCGCCCGAAAAAGGTAGTACAAGAAATTGCTTTCAACTTCATGGTGCGCAACTTGACCAATGCTCAATTTAGCACAGCTGGTTGGATTTACCGTTTCAATTCTCCGTCGTATGACCCAATCGCAGACGACCCGTATGCACGTCGCGAAAGCGGTGAAGGTGCTTATAATTTGACGGGTTTGTATCCGCAAGCTGGGGTTAATTATTTGTTTGGGGTGAAAGTTAGATTCTAATCTAATTTTGAATTTTGAATGAAGAATTTTGAATAATCAGATGATGTGCAAGTGCATGTTGTCTGATTATTTTATTCATAAGTTCCAA
>CAZQTE010000466.1:0-4600 GCA_964595615.1 uncultured Saprospiraceae bacterium | reverse complement strand
ATTAAATAGAGTTTATTCTAAAATATTTTGTAAGCATATAAACATGCCTTTTTCCGTCATTTTTCGTTAAAAATACTCGCCATAGCTGGGCTATGTCTGCGTTTTTTGCCTCAACTGACAAAAAAAAATCAAAGTTTATATCATACAACACATTTCAGAATAAACTCTAATTTTGCAGGATTTCTTTGTGATAAAACCTTACATTGGGGCAAAATAACGGGTTTTCTATGATACTTGGGTATTCTTTGGATTAAGATTTTAAAATGACTGTATATACACTACTCGAAAAGTTGCGTCAAGTTATGCCTGAAAAGCAAGTGAAAGGCTTTTCTATAGAGCAGTTATTTCATGGAAAAATGCCTAAACTTGACTATAATCCTTTTGGTGGTTTGACAGATGAAGAGTTAGAGACTGTATTGAATGAACAACATGATTTGTCGAAAATTGTGGAGGAAATAAAGCAGGGAAAGAACTTAGTTGTTGAGTTTATAGGTAAGAAAGGGCGCGGAAAAACGACACATCTAAGAAGACTAGCCCAATTAATGCCAGAGGCTTTTTATTTCAATCCTGATAGGCAGTCTATTGATGAAATCGAGATTGATTATCCCATTATTTTGATTGATAGTTTTCATAAATTGCCCATTGTCAAGCGTCAAAATATAATGAAAAAGCATCGTGGCGTGATAGTTCATACCGATCATGTTAGTCGCTTTGCGGAATATTTTTTTTGTGGGAAAAAATGGAAGAAATATTTATTTAAAGGGTTGACTGTCAAAGTTTTAAATTCTGTAATTTTGGAGAGGTTAGGAGTCGTTATGCAAGATGAAAATGTAAAAATAGGATTAGATGAAACGCAGATTAAATTTTTATTGGATGCCTTTGGAGATGATTTTAGGGGCATTTTGAATTATTTGTATGGGGCATATCGAGATTATGATACCCTCATTTTTCAGAGAACCAAAAAATAGAACATGAGTAACCAATTTGTAGAAGTAAATATCCTTT
Source organism: uncultured Saprospiraceae bacterium (assembly GCA_964595615.1). GTDB lineage: Bacteria > Bacteroidota > Bacteroidia > Chitinophagales > Saprospiraceae > JAHDCG01. Next base: position 3,595 of record CAZQTE010000466.1, on the reverse strand, counting down.
TTGATGAAATACCTACGGACTTTGATTTACAAGACGAAATAACAGGAGAAGTCCTCGTCAAAGTCCATAAAAAAGTATCATTTGATTATCTTAGGATTAATCTTTTCTTTGAATTGCGTGGTAAAGCAAGCCCCGTTTCCATACCTGGAAAAGAAATAACTTTGGTCAATAATGGAACTTGGAATGTTGGAGAAACCTATAGATACTCATTTAGATTTTTTGGTGGTCTTGTACCTACTTATAGAGGCTATAATTTGCAAACTCTTTGGTATTTGAATGCTACTTATTTATTGACAGAAAATTCTCAAAAAGACACAGGCACCTATAAATTTTACAAAAAAATATTTTCTTCCCGAATGGTAGAGTCTCAGAAGGAGACACTCATCATTAAGAATAAGACAAAAACTCTTCAAGTAGAAAATAACTCTGTTGATGTTCCTGATGGAAACTATTACTGGATTATATCATTCATTGTTTTATTCTTCTGTTATTTAGCCTTTCAAAGTGGTAAAATGAGTGGCGGGGGATATGTGATACCTGCTATTGCTGCTGTTATTAGTTTTGTAACTTTTGGACTTTATTTACGAGATTATTATTACTTCAGTGATATGAAAATTCGTTTTTTAAAAGAGAAACCAGAGTATATTCAAGCTGAAATCCTTTTAAATAGGAAAAAAAATTCATTGGATAATGTCCATATAGGGTACAAAATTGTCGAAAAGGTATTAGATGATAGAGGAACATCGACAGTTACTCTGACAAATGATAACTACAAATATTTACATCAAGAGCCTCTAAAAGGACGTCATGGAGTAATCTCCGTAGATTTACCATTGCCAGAGTCTACTAGATTTCCAGCGAGTTTCTCTTATGGTAAACACGAGATTAATTGGGTTGTCTTTTTGCAAACACCAGGTATCTTTTCTCGTTTTTTAAAGGAAATTCCGATTCGAGTTATTTATAAATAGAATTTTAAGCCAAAGAATAATATGAAAGTAAACGCCTACGCTGCCTTCGAAAAGGGAGGAGAATTTAAAGAATATGAATACGAATTAGGAAAGTTAAAGCCTGATGAAGTAGATGTTGAAGTGCAATACTGCGGCATTTGTCACAGTGATTTGAGTATGCTGGACAACGACTGGCGGGCATCGACTTACCCTTTAGTGCCTGGACATGAGGTCGTTGGAAAAGTAATCGCTCTTGGTGAACAAGTTTCGCATCTATCTATCGGTCAAACGGTGGGTGTGGGCTGGACAGCGACATCTTGCATGACTTGTGATGAATGTATGACGGGGAATCACAACCTCTGCGACGGCGCAAAAGCAACTATCATGGGTAGACATGGAGGTTTTGCTGATAAGTTACGCGCGCAGTCTGCTTGGGTTATTCCAATACCAGAAGGAGTAGATTTAGCGGCAGCAGGACCACTGTTTTGTGGTGGCGTGACAGTTTTTAATCCAATTATTCAAAATAAAATCAGTCCGTTATCAAGTGTAGGAGTCGTTGGAATTGGAGGATTGGGACATATGGCTTTGTCATTTTTGAAAGCTTGGGGATGTGAAGTAACGGCATTTTCGACGAGTCCTGACAAAGAGGAAGAAGCACGTAAATTAGGTGCACATAATTTTGTAGCGACACACGATAAAGATGCTTTGAAAAAATTAGGTGGTCAATTTGATATGATATTGGATACGGTAAATGTAGAGTTGGATTGGAATGCTTATTTGAAGACTTTAAAATCAAAAGGTGTTTTGCATATCGTAGGTGTTGCACCTAAAGTAGAAGCACGTGTTGGGCTGTTAATGGGAAAACAACGCTCTATTTCTGCGAGTCCGACGGGTAGTCCGAATACTATCAAAGAAATGCTCAAATTCACCGCAAGACATGACATCAAGCCAATGGTCGAAATGTACAAAATGTCAGATGTGAATGAGGCAATGGAGAGATTGAGGAATGGGAAACCGCGGTATCGGGTGGTTTTAGAGAGATAAATTACGGGATTTGTCAAAGAACCATAAATTATAAACAAAAAAGCCTGTAATTCATCAAGTTGCAGGCTTTTTTGATTCTTGGAAGCCGAATATTTTTATCACAGACTAAATACATTGTAAAATAAATAACTTCAATTTTGACTGACTCTTTTTCATTTTTGCTGCGTTATAAATTTTTACCGTAAACATGGCTACGCGAAAAATTTATGCCTTGCCAAAATAAAAAATAGTCTTGTCAAAATCTAAAGCTATTTAATTTACAATGTACTAAAATATAAAGACTAAATAAATTGCATTTTAAAAACAATTTGTTTTACTTTGTGTGCGTATTATGAATTTTCTCTACACAAATTAAACATTAATGTTTCAAAAATCGATTTTACATCTCGACTTAGATAACTTCTTTGTCGCAGTCGAACGCCTGCACAATAGCCAGTTAAAAGGAAAACCCGTCATCATAGGAGGGACAAGTAGGAGAGGAGTTGTCTCTTCGTGCAGCTATGAAGCGCGACATTTTGGTGTGCACTCCGCGATGCCGATGTCTATGGCTTTGCGACTTTGCCCCGATGCAATTGTCGTACGCGGCGACTATGATAATTACACCAAACAATCTCAGATTGTTACTGAAATCGTCCAAGCTGATGCACCCATTTTTGAAAAGGCTTCCATTGATGAATTTTATGTGGATTTGACAGGAATGGACAAACATGTTGGTTGTTTTAAATGGTCGAAAGAACTCCGTACGCGCATTATCAAAGAGTCGGGTTTGCCAATCTCTTGTGGTTTGTCTGTCAATAAAACGGTCTCCAAAGTCGGCACAAATGAAAGCAAACCAGACGGTTTTCGTCTCATTAGTCCAGGTACAGAAAAAGCATTTCTCGCGCCACTTTCTATAAAGAAAATGCCTTCCGTTGGTAAAGCTACTTATCAAAAACTCAGCTTTATGGGCGTGCGTACGATTAAGGTCTTAAGTGAAATTCCGCCGCCATTATTGCAGCGTGAATTTGGGAAACACGGTCTTAGCCTTTGGAAAAAAGCCAATGGTATTGACAATTCCATTGTCGAACCCTACAGCGAACGCAAATCCCTCTCTGCCGAGCGTACTTTTCAAACCGACACCATAGATGTCCGATTTTTACGTAATAAACTGACTCAAATGGTCATGAATTTAGCTTTTGAACTCCGTCAAAAGCAAAAACTCACTTCTGTCATTACCATAAAAGTTCGCTACTCAGATTTCAATACCTATACACGTCAAAAACGCATTGCATACACCGCACACGACCAAGTCTTGATTGACTACGCCCACAGTATTTTCAAAATCCTCTATAATCGCCGCCAAGCAGTACGCCTAATTGGTGTGAAATTCAGCGATTTAGTACACGGAAATTACCAAATCAATCTCTTCGAAAATACAGCCGAAGAAGCCAATCTCTTGAATGCAATGGATAAAATCCGCCAGCGTTTTGGAGCGACGGCTATCAAACGAGCCTTGTAATAAATATGAATGACTAAATATGAAATATGAACCTTCAGAGGAAGACTCATAACTAAGTAACGACGAAATAATAAGTCCGTCAAGTTGGTCCCGATAGCTATCGGGA
>CAZQTE010000465.1:0-4603 GCA_964595615.1 uncultured Saprospiraceae bacterium | reverse complement strand
AATTCATTTTGTGCAGTTTATTATACACACATTAGTTAGATTATGTCCACAAATTCATTCAGGTCAAATAGTCATATTTTAGCCAAAAATTAAGGATTTCAAGCAAAATCAAAAAAGATTTTAACAAAATACAGCATTTGTCCTCTACAAATTGCCAATTCCGTAAATCCTTTATAATTTAGAGTTTTTATTAGAAACTATACTTCCATACTATAAACTATGAAAAGTACTTTAAAACTATTTGCGGCTTGTCTCTTGAGTGCCGTTCTTGCCATTTTTGGTTACGAGTATCTCTCAGAACCGCGCCAAGTGGTAATCAGAGATGCTACGCCATTACGCAAATTAGCTACAGAAAAAGAAGAGGGAGATAATACCGCCTTGAATTATATGCGTAGTTGGACTTCTTCTTCTCCAACTGATTTTACCTCCGCGGCAGAAATCAGCACACCTGCTGTTGTTAATATCAAGGCAATGGAAGAACAAGGATTAGGCAGTTGGTTTGATTCGGGTACGTATGGCAGTAGTAGTGGTTCTGGTGTGATTATATCTCAAGATGGTTATATTGTAACTAATAATCATGTCATCGAAGACGGTAATGTATATGAAATTACTTTGAATGACAAGAGAGAATACTCAGCCGTATTGGTAGGAAAAGATACAAATACAGATTTGGCTTTATTAAAAATAGAACCAAAAGAAGATTTGCCTGTCATGCGTATAGGAAACTCTGATAGTCTGCGTGTAGGAGAATGGGTTCTTGCTGTTGGAAATCCTTTTAATTTGGAGAGTACCGTTACCGCAGGTATCGTGAGTGCGAAAGGTAGGAGTATCGATATTTTGGAAGGAGAATATAGAATTGAAAGTTTTATTCAAACCGACGCAGCAGTTAATCCAGGAAATAGTGGAGGCGCATTAGTGAATACAAATGGAGAATTAGTTGGAATAAATACTGCGATTATTACACGTTCAGGACGTTATGAAGGCTATTCATTTGCGGTACCTTCTAATTTGGTACAAAAAATCGTTTGGGATTTGCGCAATCATGGTATCGTACAGCGAGGAATGTTGGGTGTGGGAATTGGAGAAGTTACAAATGCGCGTGCGAAACAATTAGGTTTGGACAAAGTAGAAGGTGTATACATCACACGTGTAACGGCAGAAAGTGGCGCTGACGAAGGCGGATTACGTAAGGGCGATGTAGTTATCTCAATAAATGGGACTGAAATTAAGACAGTACCAAGTTTACAAGAAGTAGTTGGGAGATTTAGACCAGGGAATGTTTTGAGGATTGAGTATTACAGAAATGGTCAAAAACTGAAGACAAATGTTACTCTGAAAAACCGCTATAATAAAGTAGCTGCGGATGTAAAAGAAGACAAAAGTCTGGCAGAAGAAATTGGTTTTGAACTAAGAAACTTAAGTACGGATGAAAAACGTCGCTTACGTACAGAAGGTGTTTTTGTAGTAAGTGTTTTTAGAAATACAAAAATCGAACGAACAGAAATGGACCCTGGCTATATTATCACAAAAGTGAATGATGCCCGTGTAAATTCGGTTAGTGATATATTGGTAGAGTTGAGGAAAACGGAAGGAAAAGTTCTCTTAGAAGGTTTTTATGAGAATTATCCTGGAGAGTATTATTATACTTTTAAGAAGTAAATAATTGGACTTTGGACAAAAGATATTAGACTTTAGATGTTTTGTTATTGTTATTCTGAAAAATCAAAAAATCCCAAAGGGCATGTCCTTTGGGATTTTTTGATTCTAACACAACTTACTGCAAAATGATATTACATTTCAACAATCCTCACTAACAATCCTATTTTCATCACTATTGTGACATGAAAAAAACACCCGTTTTTGCGATAAAATCCTACACAACTAACCACTTAAAGGTATTATCAAATACAACTAAATAAAATATATTAATTAACATATTTACATTCTATTCTTTATTAAGAAAATACATTCTTAATTTTATTTTCATTTAAATTTTTATCTTATATCGATACAAAATCTCTTTGGTAGATTGGACATAAACACGCTATATTTGTGTCATCATTTCGGGTAAAAGTTATTTATTCTGAAGTAATCAATCTAACTCTACCTCTTTTCCTCCCTTTTTATTTTACTCTACCATTACTTACATATTATCCCTTAACTGATTTTCGAATCGCTATTTCCTCCCACTCATACATTTTTTAATCAAAACAATTGAACGATTTTCCTGCCTCCCAGCCGTTCCCGAGTTCGCAAATAGAAACATCATGTACCGTTTAAGCCAAATCACACTAACAAGTATTCTTTTTATTCTTTCTTTCTCTCCTATTTTTGGTCAGTCAAATAATTTTGACCACAGCAACTGTGCGACGACTGCAGACCTTGCTACTATTGAACGTTTGGCACGTCACAATGAAAATATCGCTAGTTTTGCTAGTCAAAGAAGTAATACTTCTGTTCCTGTAACAGCACACCTCATTAGTCAAACAAATGGTTTGAACGCCTTATCAGAAGTGGATTTAAATGCAGCAATTGATTTGATGAATGAACATTATATTAATGCAAATATTGAGTTCTTTTTGTGTGGGGTAAATAATATTGCGGACGATACTTACTACGATTTCAATTCTTCTCAAGAAAACTTAATGTCGGCTACTTATAATGTGCCGAACACAATTAATCTATACATTGCAGGAACTGTTTCTTCTAATTCAGGTGCGAGCTTATGTGGTTATACTCATTTCCCTGGTCAAGCGGGCGACCAAGTTATTATGGCTAAAGGATGCATGACAAATGGTAGTACTTTATCTCACGAATTTGGTCATTATCTAGGTTTGTATCACACACATGGCAAGACAAACTCAAGTACAACGGATGAGTCAACAGAAGGTAGTAATTGTTTATTTGCAGGAGACGATGTATGTGATACGGCTGCTGACCCAAATATTCATGGGCAAGTAAGCAATTGCGAATACACAGGTGATTCAGAATTCACACCAGATGTACAAAATTTGATGTCATACGCACCAAGTGGATGTCGGATGCATTTCTCAGAAGGGCAATTAACTCGTGCGGCATTCATGTTAGCCACAGAAAGAAATTATTTGATTTGTGGTGGTTTATCTGCTAACTTTACTGCTTCTGAGACTTTTTCTCCATGTGGAGACCCATTAACAGTGACTTTCACACATACGGGTTCGGGTGCAACGACTTGGACATGGGATTTGGGTGACGGTACCAATACAACTACTGAGACGAATTCGATTACTCATACTTACGAAAATACAGGTTCATATTCTGTTAGCTTAACCGTTGGTGACGGAGAAAATTATGTTTCTAAAATGGAACCACAATTCATTAGTGTTCAATCAATTAGCACAGAAAACTATTTGGAGGAATTCACAAATGGAACAAGCGACTGGAGTATTGTTAACGAGGATGCAGGTAACAAATGGCTACCCGTTACAAATTACCTATACAGTGGCAATACAGTCATGGCTATCAATAATTACTCTGGTAATCAGCAAAATCAAAAAGATATTTTACAATCTCGTAGTTTTGATTTGACAGGTTGGGATTCGGCAAAATTAAGCTTCAAATTATCTTACAAACCTTTATACTACACTTCTACCTTCTTCATTAGTGATAGTTTGGAAGTAGCTTACTCTTCAGATTGTGGTGCAACTTACCAGACGCTCTACTTAAAAACAGGAGTTGATTTGTCTACGACGACGACTGTAAATAGCACTCGTTGGTTTCCAGAAAGTGAGGCAGATTGGCGCACAGAAGAAATCAATTTACCAGAAGAGTTGATGAACGAAACGGTTCACTTTTGTATTATCAATCGCAGCAAGCAAGGCAACTACTTATACTTCGATGATTTTAAAGTAGAACAAACAAACGCATTGCCAGCAGAATTAATTGAGTTTACTGCACAGGAACAAGGTAAAGGTGTAGTTGAGTTGAACTGGGTAACTGCTAACGAAAAAAATGTATCTCACTTTGAAGTAGAATATTCTCAAAACGGTACAGATTGGAGCACTAAAGCGTGGGTTTCAGCAGCAGGAAATTCTGATAAACAAGAAAAGTATCGCTCAAAAGAAATTTACCCTAAAGGTAAAGTATGGTTGCGTTTGGCAATCATTGATTTAGACGGTTCAAAGGCTTACTCTTCTGTTCTTTTGGCAGAAAGTGAGGCACCAAGTATTAGCGTTTTTCCTAATCCTACGACGGATTTCATAAATATCTCAGCTAAAGAAAATACGTCTTTTCAGTTGAATGATATGAGTGGAAAAACTGTTTCTGAATTTACGACGAATGAAAATGGTCAAGTGACTGTTGATATGACAGAACTACCACTTGGCGTTTATTTCTTGCAAAATAGCGAGGAGAGTTTTAGAATTGTGAAGTTGTAGTGGAATGGTGCAAAAACAAATAATAACATAATTGCCAGGTTTTAAACAGGGATACAAAATTTACTTTTGTATCCCTATTCTTTTTACTGTTCCTAGCACGCACGCATGACAGTTTTCAAGCGTTTAAGAAAGCTTAGTAACGACGAAATAATAAGTCCGTCAAGTTGGACAGTGTATAATTTTTCTCA
>CAZQTE010000464.1:0-4616 GCA_964595615.1 uncultured Saprospiraceae bacterium | reverse complement strand
TAATCTCTTCTCTTTCTCTATTTTATTCCTTTCTCTGTCTTTATCTTTGCACTAAGAAAACAACAAAAACATGATAATAGTAACAGGTGCAGCGGGTTTTATTGGGTCTTGTATGGTCAAGAAGTTGAATGAAATGGGGCGCAAGGACATAATTCTTGTCGATGACTTTAGCAATGATGAAAAGAATGATAATCTATCAGACAAGGACTTTCATCTGAATATCGAACGCTCAGAATTCATTGAGTGGTTTGATTTGCATCCTACTGAGATTAGTTTTGTTTTTCACCTCGGCGCACGTACAGATACTACCGAAAAAGATAAGGCGATTTTCGATGAATTGAATGTTAAATTCTCTCAAGATCTTTGGCGCATCTGCGTCCGCGAATTTATTCCTATCATTTATGCTTCTTCCGCAGCGACTTATGGTTTAGGCGAAAATGGCTATGAAGACAGCCACGAAAACTTAGATGACTTACGCCCTTTAAATCCTTATGGCGAATCCAAAAATGAATTTGACAAATGGACTTTGAATGCAGGTGTTGACCCTCCATTTTGGGCAGGTATGAAGTTTTTCAATGTTTATGGACCAAATGAATATCATAAAGGTCGCATGGCAAGTGTCATCATGCATACCGCTCGTCAAATCAAGAAAACAGGAGAAATGAAACTTTTCCGCAGTCATCGTGAAGATGTCGCGAATGGAGAGCAAAGTCGTGATTTTGTTTATGTAAAAGATGTGGTCGATGTGATGTATTGGTTGTACCTCAAACGTCCTGCTAGTGGTTTGTACAACCTAGGTACAGGGAAAGCCCGTTCTTTCTATGATTTAGCTGCTAATACATTTAAAGCTTTAGGAAAAGAGCCTAAGATTTCTTTCATTGATACACCTGAGGATATCCGTGATACTTATCAGTATTTTACAGAGGCTAATATGACGAAGTTGCGTAGAGCAGGTTATGAAGCAGATTTTTATAGTTTGGAAGACGGCGTTGCGGACTATGTCGGTAATTATCTGAAAAAAGAATTAAAGTGGTAAATCGCAGTTAATCTACTCAAAAGGTGACTCAAAGTCACCATTTGATTAAGTCCAAGTAACTCTAATATCGAACTTTACCAACCGATTTGAAAAAGAACCAAAAAAGGAGGGTTATATAGCTCTCCTTTTTTGTTTCTAATCGTCAATCTTCCTTGTTTTATCAGAAAAAATAGCAGTATTTTCCATAATTGCGTAATTTACCCGCGAAAACAACGCAAAACTTATGGAAGACCACAAAAAAATAGAAAACCGCACTTGCCCCAACTGTTATTATCCGATGTCCAATGCGCATACTGATTACTGCTCAAACTGTGGGCAGAAGTACAAAACAGGACGTGTTACCTTCTGGGAACTCATTAGCGAAGCATTTTCTTTACTTTTCAATTTCGATAATAAATTTTTTAAAACAGCTGGTGCGATTTTTATCCCAGGCAGACTCACCAAAAAGTTTTTTAAAGGAAAACATAAGAGTTTCGTGCATCCTATGCGCGTACTGCTGATATCAACCTTGGTAATGATTTTTGCCTTAAATCATCATTTTGAAAATATAGATATTGGTGGACCTACAGATATGTATGAGGAACTCAAAGAGTCCGATTGGAAGTATAAAAAATCATTGGAACTAGATACTCTACGCCAGGACATTGTAGCTGATTTTAAAGATAACCCGCAAGTAATTGCAGCATTAGATAGTCTTGTGACTCGCTCACATTTTGATGATTTGACAGAAGATAGTATCCGTTTTGGTAAAAATAATATTAGTTTTTTACAAAAAGATATTGCTATCGCTCGAGAGGATATTTTTAATTTAACGGATGTCGAAATTGTAGATAAGTATAAGGTGGAAGACCCTATGCAACGCATGGTTTGGCGTCAAACCATTCGTGTTGTAAAGCGTGGTGATCGTTTGTTGAGTTTTATTTTAGGAAACATCTTGTGGTTGGTCGTTTTGACTATGCCATTGTTTGCATTAGCGCTGCGTATATTTTACTTTAGAAGCGACTTTTATTTTATTGAGCATCTTGTTTTTACGATGCATGCGCATAGTTTTTCTTTTATTGTTTTGACCTTTTATATCTTTTTACACAAGGTCTTACCAACAACAACTATTCCTTTCTTGATTGTATTTATTGGGATGTATGTTATTATCGCCATGAAACAATTTTACAAGCAGTCATGGAAAAAGACAGTATTGAAATTTTTTCTTATTCATGTAGTTAACTGGGGTATAGCGTGTGCAGCTGTGGCAGTTACCTTACTTTTAAGCTTAGCTTTATTTTAGGAAATGAATAATCAACAGGATAATAACAAGCCCAATGACAATCCAAGAATTAAAAGATAAAAACCTCCTCCTTTTTGAATGCATCACGGGCAGTCGCGCTTATGGTTTAGACCATGCTTTGTCAGATACGGACTTTAAAGGTGTTTTTATCTCGCCTAAGGAGGATTTTTATGGCTTAAATTATACGCCACAAATTAATGGCGAAACCAATGATGAGATGTATTACGAGTTGGGCAGATTTGTAGATTTATTGCTCAAAAGCAATCCGAGTATGATAGAGCTTTTGCATACGCCAGAAGATAAAATACTCTATGAACATCCTTTGTTTTCTAAGTTAAAAGCCATTAATTTTTTGAGTAAAAGATGCAAAGATAGTTTCGCAGGATATGCGATGACACAAGTGCGCAAAGCATCGGGTCTGAATAAAAAAATCAGAACGCCATTTGCGAAAGAAAAGAAGTCTATTCTAGAATTTTGCTATGTTTTGCATGGGCAAGGTTCGATGCCATTATTAGATTGGTTAGAGAAAAATGAGATGCAGCAAGAGCGTTGTGGTTTGGTGAATATCAATCACGTGCGCGATGTGTATGGTTTGTATTATGATACAAATGGGGACTTGGGATATATGGGCGTGATGCACAAATCAAATGCAACTATGGTACATCTAAGCAGCATCCCAAAAGGGGAGAAGCCTTTGACACATTTGTCTTTTAATGAAGACGGTTACAAAACTTATTGTAAAGATTATCGTGATTATTGGCAATGGGTAAAAAACAGAAATGAAGCGCGCTACGAAAATACTTTGGAGAATGGCAAAAACTATGACTCCAAAAATATGATGCACACTTTTCGCCTGTTGAATATGGCGAAAGAAATATTAACAGATGAAAAAGTTTATGTGCGCCGCCCCGACCGAGAAGAATTATTTAGAGTTAAAAATGGCGAATATTCCTATGAAGAATTGATGCAAAAAGCAAATGAAAAACAGGAAGAGATTAATGCCGCTTATTTGACTACCAATTTGCCAGACAAAGTAGATAGAGCTGCTGCTATTTCTGTACTGATGGACATTCGTTCAGAGTGTTATATCAAGAATTTCTAGAATCATACCGAACAAATACCTACCCCTCTTACGTTATATCAGCAAATGCATGATATAATATAAAACGCTTTTATTATTTTTATAAAATGTTGATTATTAAATAATTAATTGAATTTTAACTAACCAAAAAATATAAAAAATGTCACTATTAGATGTAAACCGCGACGGTATCGCTTTAGATGGATTTGACCCAGTGAGTTATTTTAATAATGAACCATTACGAGGTACACCAGAGTTTCGAAGTACTATTGACAGCGATACTTTTTACTTTGCCAACGCAGAAAATTTAGAGAAATTTGAAGCCAATCCAGCAAAATACACACCTGCTTATGGTGGCTACTGCGCCTACAGTGTCGCACAGGGCAATCCACAAAGAGCTGATTACTCAAATTATAAATTAGATGGCGGCAGACTCATGTTTTTCTACAGAAATGAACTCGAAGATGCGAGAGTGAGTATGGAAGACAATATGCCCGATTATGTCCTCCAAGCAGATACAAATTGGATGCGCCAAAACTCAAATATGAGTAAAATGGAGATGCAAAATCTTTCTGATAGTCAGAATTAACCGATTTATAAACAACAAGAAATATTACAGTCATGATAGAAGGTTGCTTGGTTCTTTTTGAATCTGGCAACCTTCGTTTTTTATTCAAAACAGCCCAGCAATTTTTCAAAATCCCGCAGCTCATTATACATGTGCGTCGAAACCCGAATTGCACTTCCCTGCACAGAAACAATCACCCACTCCTCCGCAAATCTCGCCTGCAGTTTCTCCAAATCAATATGCTTTGGCAAATGCACGCCCTATAAATGATTTCCTCTAAATTCCTCATCCTCCACGCGACATCCTAGATTTTGCAAAGCCGCAATCGGTTCTTTTATCAACTCCTTTGCATAATTTTGAATGCCCTCTGGCGTCTATCATCAGGAAGTGAAAATTTATCTTTTTGTGAAAGAAATGAACTCATTGTGTGTGATTTAAGTAAGTGACACTATTTATTTGGATAATTTGAAGACATCTTTATTCCGCTATTTTCCTCTTAAAAATAGTTCCGTAGTGCAGACTATGCAACGATTTTTAAAAGAAAACTATCGAAAAAATCTTGCCTTCAAATTTTATCCAAATAAATAACGTCACTTACTTAATACACTGTAAACAAAGTTTCTTTAAATTTTGACTGACTCTTTTTTGT
>CAZQTE010000463.1:0-4648 GCA_964595615.1 uncultured Saprospiraceae bacterium | reverse complement strand
CTAAGTCCTTATTTATTCGTAGTACTTGATTTATGTTCTAAACAAGAGCGAGTTAATGATAAAGAAATACTTTATTATTAACTCGCCTGTAAAATCTCTTAAGAGTAATAATTACATATCATTTTTTTTCCAAAGACCTGCATGTGGTGGTGGACAATTTTTTGCAAGGTTAACAACTTCTCCGCTACCCCAGCCGCCACCTTTGACGCTTTTTAATTGTTTTTTGGGCAATTCTTTTTGGTTAAACTTGTTGTTCCAGTTTTGTGATTTTCTCATGGTTTGTAAAATTTATAAGTTATAAAAATATTGGGAAGTATTGATGAAGGAGGGAAGAAAGAAGATAAGAGGGAAGTATCTACATGTGAATGGCAATTCTTATGCCAAAAAAAACGAGCTAATGTCACAAAAATAATAGAGGATTTTCTTTTTTTATAGGTAAAATAAGGACATTCATTTTTCTTTAGGAAGAAAATAAAGAAAAATGAATGTCACAAAAACGATTATTAGAAACGCGAAATGAATAAACATCGTTTTTTGAATAGCTCATTTTGTTTCTGTTTTGGGCTTTAAAACCGAGTAAGTGCCTGACATTATTTATTCGGATAAATTTGAGAGAGAGGTTTTTTTGATAGTTTTCTTTTAAAAATCGTTGCATGGTCTGCATCACGCGACTATTTTTAAGAGGAAAATAACGAAAAAATATCCTCTCAAAATGTCCGAATAAATAGTGTCAGGCACTTATATACTGTCTAAAATAGAGAAGTCCTTTTAAGAGAGTAGTTAATTTTTTCGCCATTTCTTAAAACTATAAGGGAAACTTCTTCTAAATCTTCATAAGATTTAAATAACAAATCACAGCGTTGATTAGGACTAAGTCCAGTTGTCTTTTGTCCAGCAATTTCTATAACTTCATCTCCAACTTTTAGTCCCGCTTTATCTGCGGAGGAATTATTGAAAATATAGCTAATTGTCACTTTTTGATTCTCAAATTGTGTTTCATAACCGAAATTATTCAGATTTTCATTCTTTTCAGAAGTATCAAGAGTTGGATATAAATTGATGCACCCTTTTTCCCAATCCATAATAACGCGGTAATTTTTGAGAAAAAGATTGCCTAATATTTCCTTATTGCGATTTTCCAATTCTATCATTTTATTGGCTTTCGCTAGTTCTCCAATTGCGATATTTTTGGTTTTTACGTAAAAAGATGTGTCTAAAGAACCAGCTCCATAAGCTCCATAGCTACTGATGCCATAACCCCATTTTCTACTATCAGAGTCAAGGTAGAGTTCCTTAAAATACTTAGCAGGTAGAGTTATATAGCCTGAACTACCTGTATCAAAAGTGACACCTTTGACGGTAATTTCATCCACGGTAATATCAAGATAAGGAGTCCCCGAAGCAACGGGATTAAAGTTAGCAACAAAACTTTCTCCGTCAGTATTTAGCTTTTTAATATCATTCGAAAAGCGCAATGTCTCATCTTGATAGTCAATTTCCCACTTAGCAGTGCGCATCAAATTAGCGCCAATAATGCCATCAAAATCCAAGCATTCAAAAATCTCAGAGGTGCTTAAGTTCATAACAACAACACCAATATCTTGAAAAATTACATCTCCAAGTTTAACATGAGGAAGTATCGTGTAAATTTGCTTCTCTTTCACACCATTAGAGTCTCCTATTTTTGCCTCAGCAGATTTTTTAAGTTTTAGTTGTTGATACAGCTCTGTAGAAATAACACACGGCGCGCCTGTGTCAAATAAGAAACGGTATTCTTTCCCTTCAATTGTAGCACTAACAAATGGAAGGTTGTGATTAAAGTCGAAAGGGATACTTCCAACAAAATTAGAAGTGGAGACAGTACCAGACTTTAGGACTTTTAACCTCTTTATCTGATTACAACTTGCGAGAAATAAAAGACATAGAATTAGAGAGAAGAAGGTAGATGTTTTCATTGTGGTGTATTTTAAATTGAGAAAAGACACATGGAGAATAGATATTATTCACGAATGATAAGTAAAAGTTATAACAATTTTCAAAATTATTCCAAAAAACGCTTAAAAGCAGTCCGATAGCTCTTCCCAATGGCTACAGTATTTTCATTCTTCATACGGACTATATTTCCTTCCGTATAATCAATAAATTTTCGATTGATGATAAAGGATTTGTGAATTTGCATAAAGTCTTTTTCGGGTAATTGCGCTACAAAGCTGGACAAGGTACGCGGTGTCAGAATGAATTCTTTTTCTGTCCAGACCTTTACATAATTTCCATAACTTTCTAAATAGTAAATGTCAGATAAGTTGATGTTAATCAGGCGTTTATCTGACTTGATGAATAGATGTTTACTATCTTCTTCGGATGTTTGTGTGGTAGGAGAATGAGTGGCTTGCTGCGCATTTTTTAAAGCAAATAACTCCTGTGCTTTATTGATAGCTTTTAAAAATCTATCAAAGCGAAAGGGCTTTAAAAGGTAATCACAAACATCCAACTCAAAGCTTTCTAAAGCATACTCTTGATAAGCTGAAGTGATGATAACTAAAGGCGGATGACGCAAGGTGCGCAGAAAATCCAAACCTTTTAATTTAGGCATATTAATATCGAGAAAAAGCAGGTCAACTTCTTGTTCACGCAGCACTTTTAAGGCTTCGGTTGCCAAGTGACATTGCCCGACAATCTCTATAGAAGGCGCATCTTTGGCGTACTCCAAAATGACTTTGTGAGCTAAAGGTTCGTCGTCTATGATGAGGGCACGTAGCTTCATGCGAAATTGATTTTAATTATGATTTTACCAAACGAAAAACAAAGTTTTTAGTTTGTCATTCCGACCGCAGGGAGGAATCTGGGACGCAGCCCCCTCGTGCAACCCTAAAAAGAAATAGTCAAACTAACACAATAGTCTTGCTTAGATTTTTCCACTTCCAAGCGATGAAGATTCGGAAAACGCAATTCCAATCTACGCCGCAAATTTTTCAAGCCGACGCCCTGTGTTTCTTCGCTTTTTCCTTCTATTGAATTTTTACAAATAAAAACCAATTCATTTTCATCCGTTTGCAAAGATAAATGTAAAAAACAGTCGCCCTCCGCAGGTTCAATTCCATGTTTAAAAGCATTCTCTACCAAATTAATAAATAATAAAGGTGGAATGTCTATCGAAGCATCTTCTATCTCCTTTTCAAATTTAAAATCTAAATTCTTATGCAATCGTATCTGCTGCAATTGTATGTAATCCTCAATATATTTCACTTCTTCTGCTAATTTTACGCTCTCTTCTTTACCCTTATAAATCGTGTAGCGCATCAATTCTGACAATTGTAAAATGACCTCTGGTGTCTGTTTATCTTTGGTAATGCTTAGTGCGTAAAGATTATTGAGCGTGTTAAAGAAGAAATGAGGATTGATTTGTTGTTTGAGCAAACTCAATTCCGTTTCAGACTTTTCCTTTGCCATTTCTTCCAATTTATTGGATTGTTCTAACCAACGAATCATCAAAATAAAGGGCGTACTCATCGCCATGCCTATAAGTGGAATAATCCAATTCATATCTTCAAAAATTCGCCCACTATTAACAGGATGAATATCCGTCTCATGACCAATCGGCAGCCAATAAATCAACTGCGCTGCTATCGGATAAAAGATGATAATTGTCGCAGCAAAACTCAAGATATAGTAAACTAATCCCTTTTTTTTCCAAACCCGTAATATCAAAATATAATGATTGACCCAATAGAAAAAATAATAAATGGACAGCATGATGAAAACCTGAATAATAGTGGAAATATAGCTCGGAAAATTAGCCAAAGTAAAGCCACCTGCATGTTGTTTCCAGCCAATACTCACATAGAAAATAGCAAAAATAACCATGAAAGCAAGAATACCTTGTTCCAAATTTATTTTTTGTAATAATTTGCTACCCAGGGACTTATGCGTTTTTATACGCGACATTTGAATAGCGACTTCTGCAAAAAACAAAACTGTACCACACATTATAGCCAATATCTCGTCATAAGTCTCCATGCCCCAAATTTCATAAACTTCCATATTATTCATCAAGGAGGGGAGTGCCACAAAAATGATTGTCCATAGCACAATCAAAATAGGTAGAGACAAGCGTTCTTCGAGTGTCTTTCTAAAAAGTGCATAAAGTAGAATAGGAGAGAAATAGAGCACCAAATTGAGAGCAAGACCAAGGTACATGCTCCAAGTCTGTTCATTAATATGCAGTGTAATGGACATACTCGAAAATAGAATGCCTGCTATGAACACCCACAGCGTATTATTGAATAAAAAGGACTCTATTTTGTTTAAGACTTGATTCATATTGCTCTATTTTTCCACAAATCTAAATGAGTCCGCTTATCCAATCAAAAACTGATGATGAACGTCCCAATTATCGGGATGAAAGGCGAAATACAACCCAAAGTAGTAATTTTTTGACTTTCATCATGACTTTTCGTCCGTTGACCATTCCTTTTTTCAATCTAATATTTTCGCAATTACATTTGTAACAACAAAAGCGGCAAAGCAAATCCCGCATTCATATTTCATACTTCATATTTCATATTTAAAAAAATCATGCTCAAAATAACTAATCTCACGAAGACATACAACAACGGCGTAAAAGCGGTTGACAATCTAAATCTCCAAA
>CAZQTE010000462.1:0-4661 GCA_964595615.1 uncultured Saprospiraceae bacterium | reverse complement strand
CCAATCACCTCTCCATTCTCCCTGACCAAAAAGAAATAAGTCCCACTACTCAAACTTCCAGCATCAACAATAATTTGATTTCCCTCATATTGAACAGGACAATTGACTTTCGTTCCCATTGCATCAAGCACAAATAATTTTAGATTGGAATAGTCCTTATTAGGCAATGAAATAACACCTTTTCCACTCAATGGATTTGGCGAGATATTCAGAATAGCAGTAGTTGAAAATGGGCGATTAACAACCGAACTCATAACATCACAAGTCGCTTCATTTGTCCCCACAGACAAAAATAAATCATCAAAATAAGAGTCATTATCTGTACCTCCAAAACGTGTTCCTTTCAGTTCCATTTGTATGGTGCGTGTTGAAATAGGAATAAGCATTTGCTCATTGAAACTCGTCCAAGAAGAATTCAAGGAAGAAATCGTATTACTAACATCAAGTTCTGCTCCTGTACCGTCGAGGAAAATCAATCTCATTTCAGGAAAATCAGTTCCGCTAAAATTTGATAAATAGCCACCAAAATTGACAGGATAATTTCCCGCATCAATGGAATCGGCGTAGGTCATCACATCCACATTTTGCACACAAATACCAATTTCACTCTCTTCACAAAGTCCACCAACTGCAAAATACCGTTGACCAGAATTAGGCGAAATTCCATTACAAATTCCGTCTGTCAATGCCTCGACAACACCCTCCGTAGGTATCCAATTTGCCAGACTATCTTCTGCTCCTGGATTAGCTAATAAATTAGGCAAAGCAATCGATTCTCCCGTCACAAAAGGTACAGAATTAGACCACTCACTCCAATTCATTTCTCTATCTCGATAGCGAACGCGCCACCAATAAGAGGTATTTGCTTCTAATCCTAAAATCTCTTCATCTGTCAAATCATCCTCCGCTTGCGTATCAATTTCAAAATACCAATTCTCAAAATTCTTCCAACTCTCCGCAGCTAAATCTGAGAAGTCATCTGGACTCGTAGCAACCTGCCAATGCGTTTGACCATGCAAAGCCGCAGCATTTGGCGCAGAAAAAGGACTGGCTTTTAAGACCACACATTCAGGAGCAATCTCAATATTAATTGGCGAATCTGGAATAGGAATATTGACCACAGCATCGTTTTTGAAAAGAACCAAACTATCCGTCAGTGCATTATCAATGACCACATCTTGGTCACCGCGACTTATTCTTTTGACCGTGAATTTTGGATTGTCACCGTCTGTAACTTCTACTGAAACAAAACCATAATCGTCTTGTGAAACTGAAAATTCATCATAATCCGCATTTGGAAATTCACCCCAATTATCAATCGCTCCACCCGCTGTCGCGGCATTAATCCAAAGGTGTTTGTGGTCGCGCGATTGACCGCGAGAATAACCATGCGTATGACCAAAAAAGTGAACACTTGGTTTGCCACAAGTCGTTGTAAATTGCTCTAATCGAGCGATAACTTCTCCTGTATAATTAGACTCGCCTGGCGTCCAAAGTTCTGATTTATGTGGATGATGTAGCTGCGCAAAAACAAAATCAATAGAGTCCGCCTCACAAGTTGTATCCAAGACGCCGTCCAACCAATCCAACTGCTCTTGATTAGAAAAAGGATTATTCGAGTCCAGTCCAATTATCCGCACATTGCCATAATCTTTGTGCCACCAATGCTCTTCAAAACCTGCTGTACCGTTATCTGGTAACTTAAAATATTGGAAAAAGTAGGTTGAATTATTTTCATGATTTCCGGGCACAGGATAAAGAGGAACTTGACTAAATAAATCTTCCGAAGGTGTAAAAAAAGTATTTTCCCAAGAAGAATAATTATTTCCATTAACCACCAAATCGCCGGGGATAAGCACAAGTGCCAAACTATCAATAACATCACCACCGATTTCTTCCGTCAAATAATCAATAACACCGTCGTGAATAATCTCGTTAAATTTATTGGGGAAAGAACCGTCACGTTGCATATCGCTCATAGCGATGATACGTACAGGTTCATTATCACTGGCAAAAGGCGGTGTTTTAAATTGGTGGATTGGAGAAATGGCTTCTCCCGTTTTTACGCGATAAAAATACTTGGTGAAGCGTTCTAAATTTTCCAGTTTCACTTCGTGTATTCTTGCATCTCCGACGGAGACTTGGGCGGTTCCTTCGCTTGTGTTGCCGAGCGTTTCGGTGAGTCCCCATTCTACGATACTTTCGTCAGAGGAGTCCGTTTCCCAGAGAATGAAAATACTGTTTGGAGAGGCATCTTGTAAGTAAGGTTGGACTTGAATTGTTTGGGAGTAGAGAGATAGATTGATTAACAAAAATAGTAAGAGAGCGAGATTTTTCATATCAATGTTTTGATTGTTTTTACAAAAGTAGATAAATAAATTGGGAGGAAGAAAATATCAATCTTAAGATAAAGGTCTAATGTTAGCATAGCAGGACACAGGATTGTCCGCAGCAGAACAAATCAAGCAAAGCCATATTAGCAATTCATTTCAATGTCGCGATTTCTACAAATCCAAAACATCTTTTTTCTGTTATTTGGCGAAACAAATGCATGATGACTCGATTTTCTATTATCGTTTTAATATTAATTCTTTTCAATGATTTTCGCTTAGCCGGGCAAACTTGCTGTTCTGGAGGTGTTCCAACTTCCAGTAATTTGGGTTTACCTACCAGCTCTAAAAATACTTTGCAGTTCCGTTTTAACTACGATTTGAATACCTTAAATACGCAGCAAACGGGGCGCGAGAAATCGACTACACCTCAAAGTTTTCGCCGAACACATACAGCAATGATACAAGTCGGTTATAGTTTTACTAATAAGTTTTCACTGGATGTTTTTTTACCATTTGTACGTCAAGAACGTCGTTCAAATGTGAATAATACAGGCGAAACAACAAGCGGAATTGGAGATGCTGTATTCTTACTAAAATATAAATTATGGTCGAATGATGATAATTCAACCGTTTTTACGATAGGTGTAGCTCCTGAATTACCGACAGGAAGAACTGATTTTAAAAACCAATTTGGGAATGTATTATTGGCAGATTTGCAGCCTGGAAGTGGTTCAATTGATGGTTTACTATGGAGTCAATTTTCGACTATACTAAATTTTCGTCCATCCTTAAACTGGCTGACGCAAGCAAGCTATAAGAGAAATGGACAAAATGAAAATTTTGGATTTGGAAATACAGAAACTACCTATCAATTTGGAAATGAATTGCAGTTGGTAACAGGTTTATCCGACCGGATAATTTTAGGTAAAAGTCTTTTTGACCCAGCTTTACTATTGCGCTATCGGAGGACATTTTCTGATAAAAGTAAACCGAATACTACTTTGCAGGATTTGACAGAAGTGCCAAGTACTGGAGGCAGTTGGGTTTTTATTTCGCCCTCAATGACCTATTGGTTTTCACAAGATTGGTCAATGACAGCAGGTATAGAATTCCCTCTCTTTGCTAATATTGAAGGAACACAGGTGACGCCAACTTCACGAGTGAATGTAGGGGTCTTTTATCGACTAATATTTAAACAGAAAAATGAAGTTCTTCAAGATTTTTTAACACCAGAAAAATTTTAAACAATGAATTGGAAAATTAGTATTTTTTGGAGTTTCGCAATCGTTTTATTCATCAGCTGTAGTAAACAAACGCTACCACAACAAAGTGCAGATTGGACTATCCCCGCTGATGAAATATTGGATGGCGGACCAGGGAAAGATGGAATCCCCTCAGTTGATAATCCTAATTTTGCTTCAGTTACAGAAACCAGTTATTTAAGTGATAATGACTTAGTTGTTGGCTTTAAAAATGGCAATTTAATTAGAGTCTATCCGCATCAAATTTTGGATTGGCATGAAATCGTCAACGACGAAATAGGAGATGTTGGACTCGCAGTCACCTATTGTCCGCTGACAGGTACGGCAATTGGTTGGGATAGAATGATAGAAGGAGAACAAACCAGTTTTGGAGTCTCAGGACTGCTGTATAATACAAACCTCATTCCTTACGATAGAAAGACAGATAGCAACTGGTCTCAGATGCGATTAGATTGCGTGAATGGTAGTTTAGAAGGTCAACAAATTAAGACGCATCATGTAATCGAAACAACTTGGGCTACTTTTAAAGCGATGTTTCCTGAGGCAGAGGTAATGACGACTCAGACGGGAATTAGTCGCGAGTACGGAACATATCCTTATTTCAATTCTGCGGGACAAGATTATCGAGTAGATGATTGGTTGTTGTTTAATGTGACGCCTTTTGATGACCGTCTTCCTAATAAAGAACGGGTCTTAGGTGTGATTAATGAAAGAGAAGCTAAGGTTTATCGTTTTTCATCTTTTGCTGAAGAAACGGTGAACGTACTGCAAGATAACTATGGTGGAAAAAACTTAGTAATTGTTGGTAGCCAAGAAAAGAATTTTTTAGCAGCATTCCAATCGATAACTGAAGATGGTAGCTCTCTTGAGTTTGAAGCAATTCAAAATGGTGGAACGGCAATCATGCAAGATAATGAAGGGAATAAATGGAATTTATTTGGCGAAGCAGTAGAAGGGGACAGACTTGGACAAAAGTTGCAGAAAGTTGAGTCTTATTTAGGATATTGGGTCGCTTGGGGTTCTTTTTATCCTGATACGGAGATTTTTGAAGAATAAGTAAAAGAGA
>CAZQTE010000461.1:0-4667 GCA_964595615.1 uncultured Saprospiraceae bacterium | reverse complement strand
GAAATAATATTAAGGTTTTTAATGAAGAACCAGCAGACTTTGATGCTTTTTGGGAAAATCAAATTCAATTAGCACGAGATATTCCTTTAGACCCACAAATTACACTTTTATCTACTGAAGAGGGTTTTACAAATTACCGTATTAGTGTAGCCAATTTAGATGGAAGACGCACATACGGATACATTTCAGTACCGAATGATGGTGACAATTTTCCTGCATTTATTACCCTTCCACCCTTTGGTGATGGCGCAGGACAAGTTGCTCCTACTGATTTTTTGACAGAGCGCTGTAATGCGATTACTATTTCTTTGTCTATTCACAATGCAGAACCCGATGAGTCAGACCCAAATGCTTATGCACCAAACAATAGCTCTAATCGCGAAACTTATTATTATCGTTATGGGATTTTGGGAACTATACGCATAATTGATTATTTGTTTGAAAGAGAAGACTTTGACGGAGAAAATTTAGGACTGACGGGAGTAAGTCAAGGGGGAGGTTTGTCTTTAATCGTGGCAGGTTTGGATGAACGAGTGAAATTATTAGCGATAAGTAATCCTGCTCTTTGTCATCATGCGGGCTATGAGTATGGTCGAGAGGCAGGTTTTCCAGATTATCTAAAGCAGTCGGCTGATTCAGAAAGTGATGCACATTATGCACAGACACTTGAAGCTTCTGCATATTATGATGCCGCATTTTTTGCAAAACGATACAATGGACCGACTTTGGTAAATATTAGCTATTTGGATGAGGTTACACCTGCAGAAACCTCCTTTGCAGCTATTAATAACTTACGAGGATTTCTTCTGTTAACTCATTCTTTAAATTTAGGACATGAGCATCCTGGAGCATTTTGGGATGGACGATTTAGCTTTTTTCGACGTATTTTTGAAAATGCGCAAAACCCGCCTTTCTTCATAAGTACAGGATATTGGAGTGAAATTGAAGGAGAAAATGAACTAGATGTGAATACAGAGACTGTTCTAAACAGTTTTGTTTTTCA
Organism: uncultured Saprospiraceae bacterium; assembly: GCA_964595615.1. Classification (GTDB taxonomy): domain Bacteria; phylum Bacteroidota; class Bacteroidia; order Chitinophagales; family Saprospiraceae; genus JAHDCG01. The sequence goes on along the minus strand of CAZQTE010000461.1, from coordinate 3,664 downwards.
AGAAGAGGAAGAACTTGATTTACCGAGTCAATGGATAGAAATGTCAGGTACAGGAAATGTTAATTTTTCAGATGATCAAAGTTCCATGACCTCTGTGAACTTTAGCGAGTCAGGCACTTATGTTTTAAAATGTGAAAGGGCTGATACGGAAGAATTAGACACAGGTAATAATTTTACAACTATTTCTAATTTTTTGACAATCAATGTTTTAGGAAATGAAGTCTCGATTAGAGAAACAGAAAAACCTGCATCTACATTCAATTTATTCCCTAATCCTACCCAGAGTGAATTGCACATTGATTTACAAAAATATGCGGGAAAAAAGGCTTTGATAAGATTGAATTCTGTGTCTGGTCAGGTACTTATGGAGTATCCTGTTGAGAATTTGCCAGCAGATATTTTAGAACTGGACTTGCCTTATTTGCCAGACGGTAATTATATTATTACCGCACAGGTGGATGGACTTAGAGCTTTACGTCAATCATTTTTGGTATTGCGAAACTAATTCTACACCATTCCTAAGAAAGAGATTTTTTATCATTTTATATGTCAAAGAACGAATAATTTTACCGTCATTTGTTGCCTGAATATCGTTTAATAGATATTCAGGCAATTTTCATTTTAACTCAATCAATATTCATTCAACATTGCGCTATTTCCTACATCTCGCCTATAATGGCACTAACTATCGCGGCTGGCAGAGACAGCCGACAGCCATAAGTGTACAGCAAATTTTAGAAGAGACAATCTCTAAAATGATAGGCGAGAAGACGATTTGTGTTGGTTGTGGAAGAACAGACGCAGAGGTGCACGCCAGCAAATACTTTGCGCATATTGAGGTTGAAAAAGCCTTTACTTACGACCCCGTAGAGCGTTTGAATCGAATGCTACCAAATGATATTGCTGTATTTGATTGTATCGAAATGCCAGCACGCGCACATACTCAATTTGACGCAACTAACCGCAGTTATGAATACCGAATGCATGGGCGCAAAAATCCGTTTTTGCGTGAATTGAGTGCCTATTATCCTTTGTCAAAACTAGACTTTATAGAAATGAAGAAAGTCGTGAATTTATTCCCTAATCATGAAGATTATCGTGCATTCTGTAAGACTCCAGATATTTATCCAACGACGATTTGTAAAGTGAAGAGTGCGGAATTGATAGTAGATGACGCGAGAGAATACGCTACTTTTAGTATTACATCTAATCGCTTTTTACGCGGTATGATACGCCTTTTAGTAGGGAATATGATTTTGGTCGGGCAGGGTAGAATGAGCTTTTCGGTCTTTGAAGAGCATCTGAAAACGGGTGTATCTCCTCAGTTCTACACCGCCGCACATCCCCAAGGTTTATATCTTAGTGATGTGCAATATCCTTTTGAAGAATTACAGTCTTTATCAGACAAATCCGTCTTTCCCCGTTTGCTTTTTTAAGGCATTTTCTGACCATTTATTAAATTCAGGTGTCAATCTAGTATATTCCTCCGTATAGCCGCAGTCACAGCAAATATAGCGGTCTTGAATACCTATTTTGGTTTGCCATGCGTTGAGTGGCACGTTTTGTTGACTGTATTTTTGTCCTAAGACTTCTACAACTGCGGTAGAATTACATTTAGGACATTGGAAAGACGATTTCATTTGGTAAAATTTTCGCAAAGATAGTAGATAATCTTGAATGATTTCAAGATGCTATTTCTTTTTCTTTTTCGATGCTTTAGCCAATGGATTAAAATCTAAAGCTAATTGAAGCCAATAAGCCAAATCACTATTAGATTCTAAACTTTGTTCTTCCACAAAAACATATCCTTTCATTGCTCGTCCTGTAAAGTTCATTTCTTTTGCACCTTCTTTTTTCAAAGCCTCTTCGTAGACCGCAGTCCCTATACGTGCCATGAGTTCCTCTTTGACAATCCCAATGCACATTTTTTCATCTACCATAAAACACAAGCCACCAAACATTTTCTTTTCGTAAAAATCTGCTTCTTTTACTTGTAATATATGTCGAATTCTATCTGCGAAATTTTCGTTGTACGCCATACTTCTTTTGAATTTAAAGAAAAACCATTTTGAGAATATTAAGAAGTGACAACTAATACGAGAAAGAACAGCGCGACAAATACTATTCCTAGTACCAAGCCTGCTATTGCCAAGCCGCGACCTGTGTAAAATCCGCCACTTGATTTAATCTTTTTTAAGGAAATTCCTGCAAATATAATAGCTAAAATGGATAATATTCCAAGTGTAAAGATGCCTAAAACACCACAAACTAAAGAAGCAATGGCTAATCCATGAGTTCTTGTTTCAAGATTTTCATTCTTGGGTGTACTATTTTTAGGGAAACGCTCTAAGAATTTCTTTTTAAACTTTTCAATTAATCTCGACTTTCTATTAGATTTTTTAGGACTGTCTTTGACTACTTCTGTCATGGGAATAGTAGTAACAGACTCAATTTGCGCTTGATCAGTTGTAGCAGGTTTAACTGCATAAGAGCTGTTGATAGCAAATAAAAATAATAATAGAATAATCTTGAAATTAGAGAATGGCTTCATTCTTAAAAGTTTTATGGTGAAAAGGAGACTCTCTTTTAACGACAATTATAGTTTGTTTTATTGGTAAATGAGCAATTTTAAGACAAATAAACATAAAAAGCCGCACAAGAATTTAATCTCATGCGGCTTTCTCTGAAACTGTACAAAAAACTACGCCTCCGCAGTCTCCGCAAACCATGCCGCAAATTCCTCCACAGACATACTTCCTTTATTGCCATTTTCAACGCCTTGTAGACGTACCGAAACTTGACCAGAGTCTGCCTCATTGTCACCAATGATAAGCATGACAGGTACTTTTTTCATTTCTGCATCACGGATTTTACGACCAATTTTTTCATTACGGTCATCTACAAATCCACGAATATCAAAAGGCGCTAATTTAGCCAAAATACCATGTGCATAATCATTTAAACGCTCACTAATCGTCAAAACAGCAACTTGGTCTGGTGCTAACCACATTGGGAATTTACCCGCTGTGTTTTCAATCAAAATCGAAATAAAACGCTCCATAGAACCAAATGGCGCACGGTGAATCATTACAGGACGGTGAGTTTTGTTATCGCTACCGATGTAGTTCAAATCAAAACGCTCAGGTAAGTTGTAATCTACCTGTATTGTACCCAATTGCCATTGACGACCGATAGCATCTTTAATCATAAAGTCCAATTTAGGACCGTAGAATGCCGCTTCACCCAATTCCGTCACAGTTGTTAAACCTGCTTCTTGAGTGGCTTCGATAATGGCGTTTTCTGCTGCTGCCCAGTTTTCATCGCTACCGATGTATTTTTCTTTATTTTCTGGGTCACGCAGACTGATTTGTGCTGTAAATTCAGCAAAGCCCATTTTAGTCAAAACCATTTTAGTCAATGCCAAAACGTTCAAGAATTCCTCTTTCAATTGACTTGGCATACAGAAAATATGCGCATCATCTTGCGTAAATCCACGCACCCGAGACAAACCATGCAACTCACCAGACTGCTCATAACGATATACCGTTCCAAACTCTCCATAACGAACTGGTAACTCACGGTAAGAGCGCGGACGGTGTCCATAAATCTCACAGTGGTGTGGACAGTTCATCGGTTTGAGGTAAAATTCCTCGCCGTCTTTTGG
>CAZQTE010000460.1:0-4673 GCA_964595615.1 uncultured Saprospiraceae bacterium | reverse complement strand
TAATATAATAGACTTTATGAAAACATATAAGTATCCGAGTTTAGCAGAGCAAAAGGAATTGATAAAGCGTCCTATTTTTGATAAAATGGAATTGGATGAGCTTGTAAACGGCATCATTAAAGATGTGAAAGAAAATGGAGATGCAGCATTAAAAAAGTATGCAGCAAAATTTGACAAGGTGGAACTTTCAAGTTTAAAAGTTAGCCGAGATGAAATAGAAGAAGCGATTAATTTAGTTCCGAATGAATTAAAGAAAGCTATTCAAATCGCTGGTCAAAATATACATAAATTTCATTTTTCTCAGAAAGAAAACTTTGGAAAAGTAGAAACGATGCCAGGCATTAATTGCTGGCGAAAAAGTGTAGGAATTGAAAAGGTCGGATTGTATATCCCTGGCGGGACTGCTCCCCTATTTTCTACGGTTTTGATGTTGGGAATTCCTGCTCAAATTGCTGATTGCCAAGAAGTAATTCTCTGCTCTCCTCCTGATAAAAATGGAAAGCTTCACCCTGCGGTTTTATACGCAGCAAACTTGGTGGGTATTGATAAGATTTTCAAATCTGGTGGCGCACAGGCAGTTGCCGCAATGGCTTATGGGACGGAAAGTATCCCCGCTGTTTACAAGATTTTTGGACCTGGTAATCAATTTGTTACTAAGGCGAAAGAACTGGTTCAACAAAACGGAATTGCAATTGATATGCCTGCGGGACCAAGTGAGGTTTTGGTCATAGCAGATAAGACTTGTAATCCAGCTTTTGTCGCAGCAGATTTACTCTCTCAGGCAGAGCATGGAATTGATAGTCAGGTAGTTACAGTTTGTAATAATGAAAAAATATTAGAAGCTATCAGCTTGGAAACGGAACGTCAACTTAAAGATTTACCACGTAAAGACATAGCTGCTAAGGCTTTACAAAACAGCTTTTCAGTCTTGGTCAAAGGTGTGCAAGAAGCCATTAATTTCAGTAATTCCTATGCTCCCGAACACTTAATTATTGCTTCTGAAAACACAGATTTTTTCATTGACAAAATACGAAATGCAGGTTCTGTCTTTTTAGGAAATTACAGTTGTGAAAGTGCGGGTGATTACGCATCAGGTACAAATCACACCCTTCCAACGAATGGTTTTGCGAACAGTTATAGTGGTGTTAGTTTAGACTCTTTTGTGAAGAAAATTACCTTTCAAGAAATCACAAAACAAGGCATTCAAAACTTAGGAAAAACTATCGAAATCATGGCGGAAGCAGAGCAATTATTTGCTCACAAAAATGCGGTTACTTTACGTTTAAAAAGCCTTGAAAATGAAATTTAACATAGAGAAATTAGTGCGTCCGAATATCCTAAAACTGCAGGCTTATTCTAGCGCACGCAGCGAATACACAGGGCAGGCAAATGTGCTTTTAGATGCCAATGAAAATCCATTTGGAAATCTCAATCGTTACCCTGATCCATTGCAAAAGAAATTAAAAAATGAGCTGAGTCAGCTTAAAAAAGTCTCAGCAAAGCAAATATTTATCGGAAATGGTAGCGATGAAGTCATTGATTTAGCTTTTCGCATTTTTTGTAAGCCGAATGTTGATAAGGTATTGACCTTTACTCCGACTTATGGCATGTATAAAGTGTCAGCGGCGATAAATGATATTGAAGTTTTGACGGAAAAATTGGATGAGAATTTTCAGATTAACACACAAAACTTACAGCCAGTTTTACAAGATGAAAACTTGAAAATTGTCTTTATCTGTTCGCCTAATAATCCTACGGGTAACTGTTTAAATAGCAAAGACATTGAGTTTATTTTAAATAATTTCAAGGGTATCATCATCATTGATGAAGCATATATTGATTTTGCAGAACAAGCATCTTGGATAAAACGATTATCTGAATTTCCAAACCTAATCATCAGTCAGACTTTCTCAAAAGCGTGGGGATTAGCTGCGACGAGAGTTGGTATTGCTTATATGAACGAGGCGATTTTGCATTATTTTAATAAAACAAAACCACCTTATAATGTCAGTCAGTTGAACCAAAATGCAGCTTTAGAGGCATTGAAGAATAATGCTTCGTATCAAGCTAATTTACAATTAATCTTAGCACAAAAAAGACGATTGGAAGCAACACTTACTGACTTCTCTTTTGTCAAAAAAATCTATCCCTCTGATGCTAATTTTCTATTAGTTGAAGTGGAAAACGCGAATGAGCTTTATGCATACTTGAGAACTGAAAAGGTTATTGTCAGAAATCGAGATAAGGAAGTAAAAAATTGTCTGCGTTTCACGATTGGACAAGAGAAAGAAAATGATTTATTAATAGAAAAACTGACTGCATTTCAAGCAGAATCAAATAAGAAATAAAAATGAAAAAAGCACTTTTTATAGACCGTGATGGGACTTTAGTAATTGAACCTCCGATTGATTATCAATTGGATAGTTTGGAAAAGTTGGAGTTTTATCCAGGGGTGTTTCAATGGTTGAGCAAAATCTCACAAGAGTTTGATTATGAATTGATTATGGTTACCAATCAAGACGGATTAGGAACAGACTCCTTTCCAGAAAATACATTTTGGCCTGCACATAATAAAATGCTACAAGCCTTTAAAAATGAGGGAATTGAGTTTTCTGAGATATTGATTGACCGTAGTTTTCCAGCAGACAATGCGCCTACTCGAAAGCCGCGTACAGGACTATTAACACACTACATACGTGGCGATTATGACCTTGAAAACTCTATCGTTATTGGTGACCGCGCAACGGATATTGGCTTGGCAAAAAACTTAGGTTCTCAATCCATTTACTTGAATGAAAGAGATAAAAATGTTCCAGCAGATTTGCAAACAAAATCATGGGCAGACATCTATAATTTCCTCAAAAATCAAGGCAGAAAAGCGACTGTTAAACGCAAAACATCAGAGACTAAAATTGACATTTCCCTAAATTTAGACGGTACTGGAAAAAGCAATATTTCGACGGGTCTACCCTTTTTTGACCACATGTTAGAACAGCTTTCGCGCCACGGAAATATGGATTTGGATATCCAAGTTCAAGGAGACTTAGAAATTGACGAACACCACACGATTGAAGACACAGCATTGGCTTTGGGAGAAGCATTTTTGCAAGCATTGGGCAGTAAAAAAGGCATTGAACGCTACGGATTTTTGCTTCCTATGGACGATTGCTTAGCACAAGTCGCGATTGATTTTGGAGGTCGTCCTTGGTTAGTCTGGGATGCTGATTTTAAACGCGAAAAGATTGGCGATATGCCAACAGAAATGTTCATGCACTTTTTCAAATCATTTAGCGATACCGCAAAATGTAACTTAAATATCAAAGCTGAAGGCAAGAACGAACACCACAAAATCGAAAGCATTTTCAAAGCTTTTGCAAAGGCAATTCGGAATGCAGTTGCGGGTACTGGAAACTTTAAAATCCCAAGCACGAAAGGGGTTTTGTAAATATGAAATATGAAATATGAACAGTGAACTCTAAAATGGTAAAACTTTTCAACTCTACAATTTTTAACAATGATTGCGATAATTAAATATAATGCTGGGAATATAAAGTCGGTCGAGAATGCTTTGCAACGACTTGATAAACAGTGTATTGTAACGGATGATGTGGCGGAAATTCGGGCGGCAAGCCACGTTATATTCCCTGGTGTGGGTGAGGCGCGGACCGCGATGCGGTATTTGAAAGAACGGGGTTTGGACAAGCTAATTAAAGACTTGAAACAGCCTGTTTTGGGGATTTGCCTGGGGCAGCAACTAATGTGTCAACATAGCGAGGAAAATGATACGGATTGTCTGGGAATTTTTGATTGTATGGTTAAGAAATTTCCACCAAAAGAAAAGGTGCCACATATCGGTTGGAATGATTTTTTAGAGCTCAAAGGGACTCTTTTTAAAGGTATTTCAAGGCAAGATGACGTCTATTTTGTCCATAGTTATTACGCGGAAATATGTGAAGAAACGACGGCAATTTGTGACTATATTTTGCCTTTCTCTGCAGGATTACAAAAAGATAATTTCTATGCAACACAATTTCATCCAGAAAAATCAGCCAGCATTGGGGAGAAAATTCTAAGAAATTTTTTAGCCATATCATAAACCAAATAACATGAAAATAATAATAGCCATAGACATCATAGACGGTCAATGCGTACGCCTGACAAAAGGCGATTACGCTACAAAAAAGACCTACTTCAAAGACCCATTAGAAGTCGCCAAACGCTTAGAAGATAATGGAATTCAACACCTCCATTTAGTTGATTTAGATGGAGCAAAAGCAAGCAAAATCATCAACTATCCCGTACTTGAAAAAATTGCTAATCAGACCGATTTACATATAGATTTTGGTGGTGGATTAAAGAGTGCAGAAGACGCAAAAATCGCTTTTTCTTCGGGGGCAAAGCAGATAACTGGAGGTAGTATTGCTGTAAAAAATCCAGTCGTTTTTAAGTCTTGGTTGACAGAATATGGCAGCGATAAAATCATTCTCGGTGCAGATTGTAAAGACCGAAAAATAGCGACGCATGGTTGGTTAGAAACTTCTGAATTAGAGGTCATTGATTTTATTCAAAAGTATGAAAAAGAAGGTATTCAAAATGTGATTTGCACAGATATCGCGAAGGATGGAATGTTACAAGGAGCTTCGGAAGATTTGTATAGGGATATTTTACAAAAT
>CAZQTE010000459.1:0-4673 GCA_964595615.1 uncultured Saprospiraceae bacterium | reverse complement strand
GAAGGAAAAAGAACAAGTATAATGGCTCAAGTTATTGAATTACTTTTACTTAAAGTGCCCAGATAAATAGTGTCAACCTACTTATTTGAAAGGAACTTGAACATTTTGAGAATAATTAGGTTTCCGAAGGTGTAAGAACCCTTAACTATCAACAAAAAATATGAAACGTAGCGGCACAGCAGATTTAGCACTTTGGGGCGGGGGCATTCCGTCTTGGTTATTCGATAGGATGACCAAACTTACGCTGCCTGTCGTTGAAGCTATTATTTTGCAATATGGGCAAAAGGAATTTTTGCGCAGACTGTCTGACCCGTTTTGGTTTCAGAGTTTTGGGGCGGTTATCGGTATGGATTGGAATTCGTCGGGCGTCACAACCGCAGTGACGCGAGCCTTGAAGAAAGCACTCAATCCTGCAGCGCATGAACTCGGTATCTATGTCTGTGGCGGCAAAGGAAAAGAATCTAAACTGACTCCTGTCGAACTGATGAAAATAGGCGACAAAACGGGCATGAATGGCACAGAGTTAGCCCGTTATAGTAAACTTAGTGCTAAGGTTGATAATACAGCGGTACAAGACGGTTTTCAATTATATTTGCATAATTTCATAGTCAGTGCAGACGGAGATTGGACGGTCATTCAGCAGGGGATGGAAGGCGAAAAAGGATTGGCTCGACGCTACCATTGGCATTCAGGTAAATTGGATTCATTTACGGAAGAACCACACGCTGCGGTATGTGGCGATAATCAAGGTTTGATTTTAAATCTAACCGCTAAAGATGCGACGGAAACGAAACGAGCCATCATGGAAATTTCACAGGAAAATCCGATGAAAATTTTACAAGAAGTGCCGTATATGAAACTGCCGACTTACTGCGATGTCCGCGCCCAAGATATTGATTTAAAACGACTTGGCAGTATTCTGTGGTTAGCGCAAGAACAAGAAGCCAGGGGCTTTGAAGATTTGCTGATGCTAAAAGGACTGGGACCTCGCACTTTACAATCACTCACTTTGGTGAGCGAAGTGATTCATGGTACGCCTTCTCGTTTTAGTGACCCCGCGCGTTATTCTTTTGCTCATGGTTCTAAAAATTCAAAACCGTTTCCCGTATTGACCAAGGTCTATGACGAAACTATAGATGCTTTAAAAACCTCCGTAGAAAAAGCAAAAATTGGCGATAAAGACAAGTTAAATGCCATTAAAAAGCTAAGCAAAATAGCACAGAAAGCAGAAGCAGGTTTCACGCCAAACGATAATTTTTCGAGACTTTTACAGAAAGAAAATAGGGAAGCATATAAGCATGGTGGACGTAGTCTGGACAGAAAATCTAAGCCGCCAAAGGATGAGCAACTGCGCTTATTTTGAGTCGTTTTTGTAAAAACTATCGAACATTACTGAACATATAGTCACAACAGTAATTTAGAGAATTCCCCTGTCTATTATTGAAATAGTTCCATCAATATTACTTATTTCAATTTCAATCCATCCTAATTCATTAAGATTGTCATTCAGTAATTTTAAGCCTATCAAATAACTTGAAGCTTCCTCCGTCATGATATAATGTGACCAATTCTTAGCCCATTTATCATCACCACAATATTCTAATGTAACGAAAGTATTAGAGCTTCCGTCAGTCCATCTTAGTGGAGCTTCAACATTTGCCTGGATATCATCTAAACTTAGCTGAAACAGTAAAGGTGCAAGAGACTCTCGTAAAACTTGATTATCGCCAATAGGCACAAGACGACCTTGATGTGCACCCGATACACCATTACCACCATCATAGTCTGCAAAATCATATTTAATCATAAAGTCAGCAATGCTATCTCCATTTATATCAAATTCGCTAGTTTCAGGAATAATTGGTGTGTAGACCATACATGTTGAATCTACTAAATCATCCATAGTTGAGGTTTCATCCTCATTAGGTATTTCATTAGTCATTTCATCAACTTTATCACAGCTTATCAATAACAACAAACATCCAAATGTGAACAATAGTATAGCCTTAATATTCATATTGTTTTAATTTACAATGCATGAAAGTCAATTGCAAATATAATTAAAAGTAAACACCTCTACTTCTTCCGTTTCAAAATTTAATTCAGCGTCTTTGAGCTGGATGTATTTATATTAGGTTGGTAGATTGGGTACCAATACGGATAGTTTTTGTGAAAACTATCGAACGGTACGGAGCACATAGTCACAAGGGTGTTCTATTGTGGTCTCCAGACCATTGTTTTTACTTTTTGTTGTGAAGACTGTGGCACAGCGGTACGGAAGATGATATCACAACGGTATTACTTAAAAAGTTCTATCAACCAATTAACGAAAACTTCACATTCATCTTTTTCAACGGTCAAATATCGTTTAGTAATACTCAATCCCATGGGCGTACCAGGGTCTTCTTGTAAAGCAAGCCAAGAACTAATTTCTGCTTTCGTACGGTGAATCGGTTTATATTTATTTTGTTCTTTACTTTCTATATCTTCAAGAAAATCTTTCACTTTCGGTAGCAGTAAATCATCGTCGGGAACTAAAAAACGTATAAAATCCTCTAACATGCCCGAAGTCAAATTATTGGGCATCATCCAAATACCTACTTTTTTATCATCTTCAGAATAAATGAGACCGTCTGACGGTAATTCTTTTGGTAAATCAGAAAACACTTTAGATAGCGAGAGTTGAATTTGACGCCAACGTTTGGATAAATCAATATCCGCATCGATTATTATTCCAACAGTGTCAATATTTGTTCCCTTAAATTGAACAGATGCTTCAGGGAATAAATTATCAATACCTTTGCAATCTTTGATACTAAAAGTCTGTGGAACAGAGAATTTTTCGCACAAAGCATAAACCACGTGCATATCGTCATTCCCTTCAACTAATAAAATTTTAGAGTATTTTGGTTTTTTTGACATTCTATCTAATTTCTATATTTGCATTTGTAGCTATTCTTAATTCATCGCTATCAAATTCAACATTTTTGATAAAATGTCCCTTCCTTTCCAATCTGAACAATTTTCCACTTCTGTTGTCTTTTCCATCATTCAAAATATTTTCAAACCCGTCGATGCAATCATTACTGTGCGTTGTTGCGAATACTTGAAAATTTAGGACAGAGGATAACTCAAAAATTATCTCCCACAATTGTTCTTGAACGCTGTGATATAATCCATTTTCAAATTCATCAATTAACAAAAATCCGTTTTCTACATTTACAGCAGAAAGAATAATCGAAAGAACTCTATTAATACCATCGCCCATACTATTTAGAGACAAAACTTGTTTTTGTCCTTTCATTTTTACCACGGCACTTCTATCTCTTTTACTTTCGCCAATAAATGCAATTCTCTCAATCAGTGGCTCAATGATTCTTAATCCCTGAATTACATAATTTTCTTTTTCTGTCAGAGTTATATTGTCCCATAAAACACTATTTTCTTCGATATTTGAACTACTTGAGTTCACGTATCGAAAATTGACTTTTGGCGAAGATGACCCTATACCTCTATTGTAAGGAAAACCTTTAAATACTCTTGACAAAGGAATTAAGTTGCTGTTTTCATTGATGACTAACCCCAAACTAATTTCCGAATCTATTTCTTCAATATTCTTATATTTAGAAACTATTATCTGACGATGATTGATACTGTCGTCTTGACCCTTAATTATTTTGGAAAAATATTTGACGATTCTAATTCTCAAAAAACTGTTTTTGTTCTCTGAAATAAGAATGCCTTCTTCAGAATAAAAATCAACTTCATTGTTAGTAAATAAAGAAGATAACGCTCTAAATATTTCTTCTTCATTTAGTCTTCTTAAGTTAAGATTAGATAACTCCCCTCGATTATTCAATATATCAGTAATTACCTCTGTGTTACCGTCGTTTACAAAGATTGCAATAGCTTCAAGCAGAGTAGATTTTCCTGTATTATTCTTACCTGTGAATAAATTAACTCTTTCAAGTCCATTTAAATCAAGACCTCCTATATTTTTAAAATTTCTTACTGAAAGACTTTTCATGAGCTTTCTTTTTGTTAAAACGTGTTTTCTATATCAAGCATTCATACTTGAGAAAAGTTCAATACTACATAAAAATACAATATTGCATTATAAAATTTGATTTTTCATTCAAATCTTAAAAAAAATGAATAATTATGCTGAAATTTTAAATTTTAGCATGAGGAAAAGCTACTTATGCCCACTTTCCCGTATTTTTCCCTACTCCCTAACCATCCTCAATACCCCAAAATCCGCCCCAGCCCGCAAACTATAAACCAAAACCCCATTCGGCAAATCCCCCTTCTCCAAAGCAATAACATTCTCTCCCTTCTCAAAATTACCACGCAAAGTATAAAACAAACGCCCAGCCACATCATGCACTTCAAAAATTGTTGTGTATGTTTGTGCGATTTTACAAAATCGCTCACGCGGTGGTGAGCGGTCTCTGACCGGAATGTATTTATAGCCAGTCAGAGACCGGGAACCAATGCGGATAGTTTTTGTAAAAACTACCGAACGTTGCGGAACACGGTGTCACAACGGTTAAGCATGAGTTATATGACAAACTCTCCGATTTTATTTTACATTTTCTCTTTAATTTTTTCTGTCAACCATCCTCGATATACCAGACTTTTACTTTGATTAGCTGTGACCAATAATTTTTGAT
>CAZQTE010000458.1:0-4682 GCA_964595615.1 uncultured Saprospiraceae bacterium | reverse complement strand
GACGGGTTTCTTTTAAGGCTATTAATCCGCGTTTTTTGTTGAAGTTTGCGGATGCGTAGAGGGTTGGAAAGTTGTATAGTTGGAAAGTTGTATAGTTTGCATTGCGTTGAGCTGTACAACTTTTTTGCTCTGTAACTTTCCTCTCTTCGAACGGATTTACATTGACTAAAAAGGGTTCTTAATCAATCTAAAATAACTCGGAAAACTTGTGTTTTATCTTCATTCAGCATTTTTAGAAAATAAACTCCTTTACTACTTGCATATTTTCTAATATCAAAAGAAAAACTCTGTCCAAGAAACTCTTCTCTACCTAATAGTCGTCCACTGATATCAAATAAAAAGACTTCTTTGAAATTATGATTAGTAGTCTCAATATATAATCTTCCAAATGTTGGATTAGGATAAAAAGTTAAGTAGCTTGTTTCTTCTGGTATATTTTCTGTCGGAGATAAATCTCCATTTTCATTTAACTTCATCAAAAAAGCACAATAATCACAATTATTAGCTGTCTGACCTGCGATGGCAATCCCTCCTCCTGTCACGGAGTGTATTCTTTGAACAATATCAGTTGATTCTTCTCCTATAATTTTATGATTTATAAAGCCACCTTCATTATCTACTCTCAAAAGAATAATTTGTGAACTAAAATTAGCGTTATCATTATAATCAATTCCAGCAATCAAATAGTCTCCATTTTCCAATGCGACTATAGACCTTCCATTACATTCTATCTCTCCATTACTAAATACATTTAACCACAAAGTATCACCTAACTCATTGAATTTCATCAGAAAAATTTCATAATTATCACCTAACTCATCAAAACTACTTGAAATACCTACTCCAATAATGTTATTGTCACTATCTATTATAATATCTCTTAAAATTTCTTGCCTTGGAAACTCATAAGTCTTTTCCCAAAGCACTTCACCTGAACTATCTGTTTTAAAAAGCCAAATGTCAAAGTCAGTGCCTTGCATCAGGTTAACATTTCCCATAAAAATAAAATCCCCTTCTTCGGTTACTTCCACGTCACTCATCCCTTCATTGTATTCATCCTCTCCGTAATTTCTTTCCCATTCCGTCTCTTCGTTAGCGTCTAATTTTATTATGTACGCGTCTCGGGTTTCAAGTCCAGGTTCTTTTCTACCTCCTACGATAATGTACCCTCCATCCAATGTTTTACTAATGTTGTCAATACCTTCGTCGTAATTTTCTGCTCCATATTTACGCGTCCATAGAGTATCTCCATATTCGTCAGTACGCACTAAATAAGCATCTATTTGGTCTATTCCAAAGGTGTCACTGGTTGTTTGTCCTGTGATGAGAAAACCTCCGTCATCTGTTTGGATTAAGCTATTTGCTCTGTTATGATAAGGTCCCCCACTATACGATTGATGCCATTCCTCATTACCTTCGCTATCTGTCTTAATCAAAAGGAATCTATCTGACCCTATTCCTAAAGCATAGTTCGCTATAATAGCAAAGCCACCGTCAGCAGTTTCAATAAAGTCTTCGCCACGTTCGGAGTATTCGTAGTCGTAGTATTGTACGAAGCCTTCGAACTGTCCGAAAGCAGGTACACTAAAAAATAGGTAGATTATACCAACACGTAATAAATTCATCATCAGTCAAATGATTAAATGTGAAGAGATTTTGAATAGTGACAACACACCATTCAACTAAGGTATAAAGATAGAATTAATGAGAGACAATCGGAATAGGCAAAGGTATTTTGCCAAATATGGAAAATTGATGGTATTTACGCAGAACGCAATAAAAAAAATAGTGGAGAGGATTTTCATGGTAGAATTGTTGGAGAAAATTTATTTATTTCAAACGCAGTAAATGTATACATGATTTTCTTCGTTGAAAAAATTAACACAACATCAAATAAATTCAAAAGATATAAAAAACAAAAAAGTTGTACAGCCAGCAACGCCAACTATACAACTTTAAAACTCTACAACTCTTTCTAAACCTCAACGCCCAAAAGCGCATAAACCTTATCCAAAAGTTCCTCTGGACTAAACGGCTTACCGACATGGTCATTCATTCCAAATAACTTCGCTTTTTCTTTCTCTGTCAAGAATGCAGAGGCAGTCAAGGCGATGATTGGAGTATCGCGTTTTGTTGGGTTTGGATGCTTGCGGATTTCTGCCGTCGCGCGGTATCCGTCCATATTAGGCATCTGAATATCCATTAGGATTAAGTCGTAATCTGTTTGATTAAAAGCTTCTACAGCTAATAAACCATCATCTGCAGTCGTCACTTCTACATTCAATTTGCGAAGCAATTTAGCAACTACCAATTGATTGATTTTGTTGTCTTCTACTAAGAGAACGCGGCTGCCTGTCAAATCTGGGCGGCTACCATCTGCAGCAATTGTTGGCTTTTTAACCTTTTTCTCTGCTACGATTTGATATGGTAAATGTACTACGAACGTTGTTCCCACTCCTACTTGGCTTTCTACTTCAAATTTACCATTCTGTAATTCTACCAAACGCTTCGTAATCGCTAATCCTAATTGAGAAGTACTGTATCCGTCAAAAATATCTTCTACAGACTCATCTGGAGAGTAATGTAAAGTTTTGTTCAGTTCTTCCTGAGGAATACCGCGTCCATTATCTTCAATACGTAAAACTAAAGTCGCTTCATTATCAAATAAACGCTTCAATTCAAAACCAATATCTACGCGACCTCCGTCAGAATAGCTGAATGCTGTACCGATGAGATTGGTAATAATTTGGTTGAAACGAACTGGGTCTCCCCATAATTTATTAGGTATTTTACTATCGTATTCGTAGTTGGTAATGACATTTCTGTCTTTTGCCGCTACGATAAAACGAGAACGAATTTCGTCAAAAGTTTTACTTGGTGAGAACTCACGTTTCTCTAAGTTCAACTTGTTTGCTTCAATTTGAGAGAAGTCCAATACATCATTAATGAAAACAACTAAGTTATTTGCAGAAAACTGCAAGGTACGTAAGTGTTCGATTTGGTCTTCACGCGGATTTTCATCTAATAAAAGGTGCGTCAATCCAACGATAATATTAATCGGCGTACGCATCTCATGACTCATTGTCGCTAAGAAACGGTCGCGGGCAAAAGATGATTTTTCAATCGCTTCACGTTCTGCGATTTCATCAACTAATTTACCATTTAACAAGTCTAAGTTGTCGTTGATAGCACCCAATTCGATGTTTTTCGCAGCGATTTCTTTCTCGCTTTTGAGAATTTCTTCGTTTTTCTGTTGCAATAACTCATTGTCCTTTTTCTTAGTACGGTATGAGTTAAACAAATTCAACAAGAACAAGGCAATCAAGCCTATTACTGCTAGCAAGAACCAACGGATTTTTGCCGCTGCTGCTTGTTCCCCTTCTAATTGGTCAATCTGACGCGCTTGTTCCTCTGCTGCAAATTCACTTTCATACTTCGTTGTCAACTCCAAAAGCGCACGGCTTTTTTCTTCATTGAACATCGACGCACGACTATTGGCAAATGCAACTTGAAAACGGTAAGCTTTATCATGCATTCCCAAATCAGCATAAGTTTTTCCGATAGCTTTGTAGATTTGAGGTTTATTAGGATGAGATTTGACATTTTTCAAAGCAATCGCACTCTTTTTCAACCAATCTACAGCTTTTGTCTTGTCTTTTAATGCTGCGTAGATAATACCAAAGTTCTTCGCACTTTCCGCTTGTCCATACTCAAGGTGCATATCTTCGCGGATATTATAAGCGCGCAAGTTTGCATCCATTGCATCTTCAAATTCACCTTGCTCGATGAGTGTCAAAGCGATTTTATTAAAATCTTCTGCAATTTTTGGCACATCTTCTACTGAAGAGTGTAAGTCCAATGACATCTGGTAATAAACCAATGCACTGTCATAATCACCCAAATCTTTAGATATTGCACCAATTTTATCAGCAATCAAAGTTGCGCCTTTCACATCTTCTACTTGCAATTTCAAATCCAAAGCTGTACGGTAATATTCTTGCGCTTTTCCGTATAATTTCTTTGCTAAATAAACATCACCTAAGCCTTTTTGAGATTCTGCTGCACCTTCAATATCTTTCTCTGCCAATCGAATTTCCAAAGCTTCCGTCAAATTTTCCTCTGCTTGCACATACTCTTCCTGAAAATAGAAAATACGTCCAATATTATTTTTAGAAGTTGCAATCAAACGCTTATCGCCTACATTGTTGCGCACTTTTAAGGCATTTACATAAGCTTTCATGGCATTTGTATAGTCATATTTTGACTCAAAACCGTAAGCTTGCAAATCATAAGCTTGTCCAATGCCAAGGTCATAATTCTGACTTTTTGCAGCTTTCAATGCTTTCTTTGAGAGTTGGTTGGCTATTCCCCAATCTCCTTTAGCAATAGCATCCTCAGCCATGCGATTGTAAGCATCTATTTGTTCTGTTCCCGAAAAACCATTGGCAATTCGTTGTAAAGAATCTAAGGAATACGCAGATAAATCAGTTGTCAGGAAAGACAAAAGAACTAAAAGAACGGGAAGTATTTTGTATAATTTCATGTTTTCGTGTTGTGCAGTTTTCTAAATTGAACGGGGGAAAGCTAAAAAGGGAGTTCGTTTTGTGTAGAATTGTAAACCAAATACAATGCCGACAAATGTGTATTTGTATTGTTTTGAAGAGAAATTGCTTTTTATTTTA
>CAZQTE010000457.1:0-4684 GCA_964595615.1 uncultured Saprospiraceae bacterium | reverse complement strand
AATATTATTTCTTCCAAAAACAAAAGCAGTCTTTTTCAACTCTTCATTGAGCATCACTTCACAAAAAACGACACCACTATTATCTGTTGTAAAAGGAATATTAATAGGAGTATTTGCGCTAACATCTACTGTTCCAGTTTGAATGTCTGGAAAGTTTTCATCGTAGAAAAACCTAAAACTAGCTGTACCCGACTGGCTCGAAAGTATGCTTATTTCAGCCGTTTCTTCTAATTTATAATCTGCTGTTTCTTTGTCAAGAGTCAGTGAAAATTGAGCAGATAAATTTGAAATAAAGAGGCAAAAGAATAAGATAAAAGGAGCAGGGCTGCCTTTTTTTAGGTTGATAGTTTTAAAGTACATTATATCGTCTTTTATTGATTTGTAGAAGGACCTCACTAATAGTATGTGCAAAGGAAAATATAAGTTTATTCTATTGAGGTTTGTTCAATAAAGACAGATTTTTTCATAAAACTGAATACCGTGAGTTTAAAAATCACGGTATTCAGGTAGTCTAAATATATTTTAACTCGTAGTTTTTTACTAACTACATCATTTCATTTAATAATTCTTCTAAGTTTGGTTTGGGAACCAAACCCGAATAACGAGCATAAGGTTGCCCGTCTTTATACAAAACTAAGGTTGGAATACTCTTAATTTTAAAAGCAGCGCTTAGTTGTTGCTGTACTTCAGTATTGACTTTTCCGATGACTGCGCGTCCATCATACTCTTCCGCTAATTCGTCGATAATTGGTCCAATCATACGACAAGGTCCACACCATGCTGCCCAAAAATCTATCAAAACAGGTTGCTTTGACTCTAAAACGACTTCTTTAAAATTTTCTGCTGTAATTTCGACAGGTTTTATTCTGTCTTTCTTCTTGAATAATCCGAACATGACGGTCAGTTTTTTTTTGTATGGGGGAAATTATTTATACATCTATTTTTTGAATGTGTTCTGAGGTGAAGGACTGCGAACTTGTGGGTTGTGAGCTTAGCATACATATTAGAATGCCAACCTCACAACTCTCAACCTCGCAACTTTCAATACTAAAACAATCCGCTTATTTCCCCAGCATCGTCAATATCAATGCGTTCAGAAGAAGGTGTTGAAGGCAGACCAGGCATACGCATCATGTTGCCCGTAATTGGGACAAGGAAACCGGCACCTGCTGCGATTTCAATCTCGCGGACAGTAATAGTAAAACCCGTAGGTCTACCGATTAGTTTCGGATTATCAGAGAGCGACTTTTGTGTTTTGGCGATACAAACTGGTAATTTTTCTAATCCTAACTTGGCAATACGACGCAAATCACGGCGGGCTGTTGAGGAATATTCCACATTTTTAGCACCGTAAACCTTCGTGGCAACAGCTTCAATTTTAGCTTCTACCGAGTCATTCCAATCGTACATTGGCGTGAATTTTTTAGTCGCATTTTCGACAACTTCCACCACTTTTTTTGCTAAACTTTCAGCACCTTTTCCGCCCTCAGCCCATACGTTTGTTGGGATTGCGGCTACACCTAAAGCTGAACAACCATCAATGACAGTTTGAATTTCTTCTTGTGAATCCGTCGTAAATTTATTGATAGCAATGACTGGCTGAATACCAAATTGTTGGATATTTTCAATGTGTTTACCGAGGTTTGCCATTCCCTTTTTGACTGCTGCTGCATTTTCGTTATTTAACTCTTTTAAATCAACACCACCGTGATATTTTAAAGCCCGAATTGTCGCGACGAGGACTACCGCTTTCGGTGATAAACCTGCACTTACACACTTAATGTCTAAAAATTTCTCCGCACCTAAGTCTGCTCCAAAGCCTGCTTCAGTCACTACGTAATCAGATAAACTCATTCCCATACGCGTCGCTATAACGGTATTAGTACCTTGTGCAATATTCGCAAATGGTCCACCATGAATGATAGCGGGATTACCTTCGATAGTCTGTACCAGATTTGGCATAATGGCATCTTTCAACAACGCAGTCATTGCCCCAGGAGCGTTCAAATCTCTAGCATAAATTGGTTTTCTATCCATTGTAAATCCAATGAATATATTCCCTAAACGGCGTTTCAAATCTGCTCGGTCATTTGACAAACAAAGGATTGCCATAATCTCAGAGGCCGCTGTAATATCAAAACCCGTCTCACGCGGAATACCATTTCCTGTGCCTCCTAATCCGACAACAATCTTACGCAATGCACGGTCATTCATATCCATGACACGCTTCCACAATACAGTACGCGGGTCAATATTCAAGGAACGAGTTTTGCTTTGAATATTATTATCAATCAAAGCTGCCAGTAGATTATGCGCCTTCTCAACTGCCGAAAAATCACCCGTAAAGTGCAAATTTATATCCTCCATAGGTAAAACCTGCGACCAACCTCCACCTGCTGCACCACCTTTGATACCAAAAACAGGTCCTAAGGAAGGCTCGCGCAAAACTACTGTCGTCTGCTTTCCGATACGATTTAAACCTTGAGTCAAACCAATAGACATGGTCGTTTTCCCCTCACCTGCTGGTGTTGGAGATAAGGCAGAGACTAAAATAAGGTTGCTCTTCGCTGCTTTTTCCTCGTCAATTAAAGACAAGGGTAATTTTGCTTTGAACTTGCCATACATTTCTAAATCATCTTCTCCGATGTTTAGTTTTGTAGCAATATTTTTGATGTGTTTCAGCTCAATGGACTGAGCGATTTCGATGTCAGATGCCATGTGGTGGTATTGTGAGTTATGATTTTATTTTTGATAGAATTCCATACAAACTTAATGGAGTTTTTTGAAGTCAAGCATTTTTTGTGAGATATTTTGCAAAGTGAAAGGATTTAAGCCGCTTACTTGTCAGACAATGGACACTAGAGTTTCCGTGATTCCAAAAACAAAAAAAAATCCTTCTTTCGATTACGAGAGAAAGACTCTTTTGTTATTTTAATAAGTCTGAATATCTATTTTTATTCATATCCTGTTCTCTAAAATTAATCTTCTTTCAATTTCTTATTCACAAGAGTAGTAAACTCCGTTTCTTGTGCCTTACTATCAAAAGCTGACTTAGGAATAATAATCGCCTGCATACGACCAATGTGCAAGAAATAACACAAGTTCGACTCTTTAAAGTCCGTGAGACCGCTCCAATTAAAAGTCCCCGTAAATTCATTTGTCTTATAATGAATATTCTCTTCTGTAATATCCAATTCTCGCGGACCGATACTACTCGGACTATTTTTCTGAATTGAATTACGCCCCACCATTTTTTTAAAAACAAAATACCAAATAAGACCAATAATGACTATTGGAATAATCCAGCTTAGTATTTCTGCCAGAGGGTTTACCGTTTCAATATCTTGAGAATTACTTCCCGCATCAGAGTCTGTAAAATTAAAGATATTGATAAGAATAAGAACTATGGCAACGAAAAGATAAATCTTCAGACGCCCTCCCAAAAATACTTTCTTCTGCAAATCTTTTATATGTTCGGGAGTTTGTTCAAATATTAGTTTCATGCTGGTTAATTTTAGAGATTTTGTGCCAAAAACGAAAACAGCTTTTTCTGCCTGATGCAAAAAAAGCTGTTCGATTTTATATCGTTTGCAAAGAGAATGTTATTCAATCTACAATCATCTATCCGTTAACTCTTACCTTTTTGTTTCTTCTTCGGTGCCAACATAACTGACATCCGACGACCTTCCATTTTTGGTAGAGCCTCCGCAGAGCCTAATTCCTCCAATTCTTTCATAAAACGAAGTAAAAGCAACTCTCCACGGTCTTTAAATACAATCGTACGTCCACGGAAGTGAACATAAGCACGTACTTTACTCCCCTCTTCGAGGAAGCCTCTTGCGTGACGTGTTTTGAATTCAAAATCGTGGTCATCCGTATTCGGTCCGAAACGAATTTCTTTGATTACAGTCTTTGACTGCTTCGCTTTTAACTCTTTTTCCCGCTTTTTCTTATTGTATAGGAATTTTTTAAAATTCTCAATACGTGCGACTGGTGGTTTGGCTTTAGGCGAGATTTCAATTAAGTCTAACTCTAAATCCTCTGCCCAACGACGCGCTTGGCGGGTGTCTTGAATTTCTCCGGGAGATACTTCGCTGCCGTGAACTCGACTGATTTCGTCAAAATTGTCACCGACTAAGCGAACTTCTGGTACTCTGATTTGATGATTTACGCGAAAAGCCGCTCCTGGGTCTTCTCTTCGCATGTTGCGATTGTTTCTTCTTCTTATTGCCAAATTTTATTATTTAATTAATGTTTAGTTGTCAGTTGGTGGTTGACCGTTTGATGGTCATAGAACATCTACAACCATTGCTTTGTGCCAAATATCCTGCAATATATTGATAAGGTTTTATTTCCTTAGCATTTTTTGCAAAATTAGTTCACAAAAGTTAATTTTTTGTGATTTCTCTATAAATAGAACGTTGTTTTTGAGGGAAAGGTTGATTCTTCTAGATGTTTTTTCTCTTTCAACTCCCTAATAGAAAGACGAGTAGACTACAAGCTTTGTTACTTAGTAAGACAATAATAGATTTCTTGAAATAGTTCCCTGACGGATAGATATTTTGGTAAATTGTACAAAACACAACTAATTTTCCAAGCAGATATCCATTTTTATTAGTTGCCTAAATAAAAAAGTCACCCCAAATCTTCAAGTTGAAAATCTGGAGTGACTCCTACATTTTTA
>CAZQTE010000456.1:1528-4716 GCA_964595615.1 uncultured Saprospiraceae bacterium | reverse complement strand
TTTTCGAATAAGACCTTAAAACAGAGTATTTAAAGGACTTTGATAAGAAATTTTTGTCTATATGTTATTTAGAAATTAATTACCCGAATAACATAGTGTCACTTATCTTATAAACATTTCTAGCGAAAATGTGTTAGGTCGTTACATTTCGAAGAATAAGTGTTCTTCCAAAATGAACTAACCAAAAAAATAAGAAAATATTTTACAAAGTCATTCATTAAAGTTTAATGGTAATAGTACGAAATATATCAGCTAATGTTCTTATTTTTAGAGCAATTGTACTGGTCTGAAGTACTTGGGAAAATATGAGGAAAAATAGATTTATCTCTTACTACTAAGTAACAAGTTTTTTTAATAACGAAAAGAGAAGCGTGGCGATTTATTCGATAAAAGATATGGAAAAGCTCTCAGGTATCAAAGCGCATACGATACGCATTTGGGAGCAACGTTATGGTTTATTACAACCTAAGCGAACGCCTACAAATATTCGTTATTATGAAGATGAAGATTTAAAACTTTTGTTGAATATCGCTCTTTTAAATAAGAACGGTTATCGAGTTTCTAAGATTTCAGATATGTCTGAAAGGGAGATTTCCGAAAAAGTAGCAGAGATTTCCGAAGTAAGCTATGAATATCCAACTCAATTAGACGCATTGACCTTATCGATGATAGAAATGGATGAGTTTAAATTTAGCCGTATTGTGAATGCAAATACAGCACAAATTGGATTTGAACGTACCATGCTTGAGGTTATTTATCCCTTTTTAGATAAGCTCAGCATTCTTGGAATGACAGGCTCTATTCATCCTATTCAAGTAAATTTCATTAGTTGTTTGATACGTCAAAAAATGATTGTGGCAATTGATAAACTACCTCTACAACGAAATGTAGCTTATCAAAAATTTCTACTTTACCTTCCCGAAGGGGAGAAGCAAGAACTTAGTTTACTCTTTTTAGCCTTCTTATTAAAAACTCGCGGCTTTCAAGTAAATTATGTTGGTGTTGGAGTTTCTCTTATCGATTTAAAAGATGCCTGTCGTATTCAAAAGCCTGATTTTATCTACACTATGATTTCTGAACCTTTCAAAGAGATTTCAGTTCCTGATTATATTGAGACACTTTCTAAAAATTTTGAAGACGTTGAATTATTATTTTCAGGTCATGAGGTTGTTACGCAAGACATGAAATCACATGATAATGTACGAGTTTTAGGTAGCCTAGAAGATACTATTGCTTTTATGGAAGAAGTAAAAGAGCGTAATCAGCGAACTTTTGCACATTCTTATGGGGAGTAGTAGTTTGCTTTTTTCAATCCTTTCTTTTTCTCTTTCCATTTCTTAGTTTTTCCTTTTAGACAAGCTCTAACTTATTTAAGTTAATCAACCATTCCTACTATTTGCCCCTTTTCATTTGTATTATTCAATAACATATCCTACATTTGTGCTCTAATTAGATTAAGTCTAAATAAATTTAGTGCATTTAATGAATACTAATCTTTCAGACAAAAGAACATTTCATCCAGAGCATTCACCAGTAATGCTTCCTTTTCCTTTGCCAATCATTCAAGGAAAGAAAATGAAGAAAAAATGCTGTCGTAAGTTCAAAAAAGGCAAACGTTGTAAGCGTTGTCCTGCAAACTTCAAGAAAAAATAGAAAGGATTATTGCATGATAAGCAATACTTAATTTTAGTTTTTTTACTGATTAGTTGATTGGTTTATTATGTTGATTTTCAACACGGTAATTAACATAATTAACTCAATAAACCATTCAACCCAATCACTACGAACTTTTTATACCATATCACAGCCCATCATATTTAATTTCTTTTACTTACTTTTGATTTTCATTCGATAAAAAAATCGCACTTTATGAAAATCAAGAACTTGCTTGCCTTTGTTGCCTTATTAGGTACATTCTCACTTTTCGCTCAAATTCAAACTATTAAACCTACCAAAAGTCTACTCCAAAGTGGACCAATGGTCGGTTACTCCGAAATGCGCGAAGTCATGCTCTGGGTACAAACCAATGCGCCTGCAGAAGTACAAATCAAATACATGGCGAAGGAGAGTTTATTGCCAGATAGCCTCAGTATCGCCGTCGAAAAACGTGCTTATTTCACCAATAAAGTAATGACGAAAAAAGGAAATGCTTATGTCGCACACCTCCTTGCAGATGAAGTAGAACCGGGTTATCTTTATGATTATGAGTTATTAATCAATGGTAAAACTGTCGAACGTCCTTATCCTCTGACCTTCCAAACGCAAGCCCTCTGGCAATGGCGCACCGACCCACCTAATTTTAGAATGGCAATCGGAAGTTGTTCTTACATCAATGAGCCACAATATGACCGTCCTGGCAGACCGTACGGCGGGCAATACGATATTTTCAAAACCATCCATAATATGAAACCCGATGCCATGATGTGGTTGGGAGACAATACGTATCTGCGAGAAGTTGATTGGTATTCAAAAACAGGTATTCAAAAACGTTATACGCACTCCCGTTCTATTCCTGAAATGCAAGCTCTATTAGCTTCAACGCATAATTACGCGATTTGGGATGACCACGATTATGGACCAAATGATAGTGACCGCAGTTTCTTGCACAAAGACAAAACGCGTCAAGCATTTACTGATTTTTGGGCAAATCCAACTTACGGAGTACCAGGGGCAAAAGAGGGAATTACTTCTCAATTTCTCTGGAACGATGTCCACTTTTTCCTCATGGACAATCGTTGGTACCGTACTCCAAATGACTGTCAGTCTTGCGATGAAAATATTTATTTTAGTAAAGCACAAGTGGATTGGTTAATTGAATCTTTAATTCACAGCAAGGCAACTTTTAAAGTCATTGCCACGGGCGGACAAGTATTAAGCTCCGCAGCCGTGTATGAGAATTATGTCAAACTCAACAAAGAAGAACGGGCTTATCTTATCAAACGCATCGCCCAAGAAGACATTAAAAACGTCATTTTCTTATCTGGTGACCGTCACCATACGGAGTTAAACAAATTGGTGAATGCGAAAGGGCATACCATGTATGATTTCACTTCTTCTCCAATGACCTCAGGTACGGGCCCGCGCAAGGAATCAAACCTTAATCGCGTAGATGGCACTTTGGTTACCGAAAGAAACTTCGGTACTTTAGATTTCTCTGGCCCACGCAAACAACGTCAATTAACCATGAC
>CAZQTE010000456.1:0-1428 GCA_964595615.1 uncultured Saprospiraceae bacterium | reverse complement strand
GTCAATCGTCGTAAATTTCTCCAATCCTCCGCACTTGCAGGTGCAGGATTAGCCATTCCAACAGCTGCTGCGGCAAATGCTACAGCAGCCAATATTTTGTCAGAAAAACTGAAGTCGAAAATCAATGTCGGTATCATTGGTGCGGGATTTAGAGGGCAAAGTCATATTGATTTGTTGTTGCGCAGAAATGATTGTGAAGTAACTGCTGTAGCTGAAATTGATGAGCGCATGCTCGGTTATACCCGCAAGATTTTTGAGAAGGCAGGGAAGAAGCAACCGAAGTATTTCACGGACGGCGAGCGGGATTATTTGAATTTATTGCAGCATCCAGATTTAGACGCAGTGATGATTGCGACACCCTGGAAATGGCATTCAGAACAAGCAATTGCTGCCATGAAAGCGGGAATTTATGTTGGAACAGAAGTTTGTGGCGCATTCAGCGTAGATGAATGTTGGCAATTGGTGAATACCCAAGAGGAAACAGGAACGCATCTTTTTTTCTTAGAAAATGTCTGTTACCGCCGTGATGTGATGGCAGTGATGAATATGGTGAAGAAAGGATTGTTTGGTGAACTAATTCATTTGGAAGGTGGCTATCAACACGACCTGCGTCATGTGAAATTTAATGATGGAAAAGAAGCGTATGGTGGGGGAGTGGAATTTGGCGAAAAAGGATTTCATGAAGCAAAATGGCGTACCCAACATTCCGTACGACGCAATGGAGATTTGTATCCAACACATGGTTTAGGACCTGTCGCGCAAATGATAAACATCAACCGCGGCAATCGTTTTACCCATTTAACATCAATGGCATCGAATGCGCGCGGTTTGCATGATTACATTATCAATCATCCAAATGGCGGTGAAAATCATCCTAACGCAAAAGTCCGCTTTAATCTTGGAGACAAGATAACAACCATGATAAAATGTGCGAATGGCGAGTCCATTGTCTTGCATCATGATACCAATTTACCGCGTCCTTATTCACTTGGATTTAGAGTGCAAGGAACGAAAGGAATTTGGATGGATGTCAATAAATCTCTTCTTATAGAGGGTACAACAGAAGACCATCGTTGGACAGATGCGCAAGAATTTTTAGATAAATATGACCATCCTTCTTGGCAGGCGAATGCTGAAAAAGCTGTAGGAGCAGGACATGGTGGTATGGACTGGTTTTTAGTCAATGATTTTGTAGAATGCGTGAAAGCAAATAAACGTCCGCCGATTGATGTATATGATGCAGCTGCTTGGTTGGCGGTGACGCCTTTGTCAGAGGACTCAATAGCTAAAGGAAGTGCGTCTGTTGCTTTCCCTGATTTTACGAGAGGTAGGTGGGTTTAACACCTTCAAATTCAAAATATTTGGATTTTAAAAAGTGTAAAACCAGCCGACAAATGCGTGTGATTTTTACAGAATTACACGCATTTT
>CAZQTE010000455.1:0-4717 GCA_964595615.1 uncultured Saprospiraceae bacterium | reverse complement strand
GTTTACCGCGAAATTCCTGACGGCGGATATGTATCTGCAACAACAGGCGCAACAGTTGTAACTTATAATGCTGGCGATGTTGTATTCGATGTTCAACACACGACGACAGCTCCAAACTTAAGCTACTGGTACATCATTACAGATGACAACGATGATATTTTAGGATTTCACAATTCTGCGGACGGTAATACACTTGACTTGAGTGTAGCTCCTCCAGGTGAATGTCATATCTGGGGTTGGTCTTACAGAGGTTTAGATGACCCTATCATGGGCGAAAATATTTCTACTTTGACTGACGACGATTGTGAAGCTATTTCTAATAATTTCATCACTGTTATCCGTACAGATAATGATTGTGATGTAGAAAGCGGTTCTATTACTCTCGCAAATGGAGAAACAACAACTTCTATTTGTGTGGACGGAGTCGGAGACCCATTAGATATAGTTTTCACAGAAGACCCAATCGGCACAGTACAAGGCTGGGTAATTACAGATGACCAAAATAATATTCTTGGCTTACCAATGGCACCACCTTTTGACTTAGACGGTGCAGGTACTGGTACTTGTTTGATTTGGGCAATTAGTTACGAAGAAGACTTTGCTGGAGCAGCAGTTGGTGTAAATGTTTCTGAACTAACAGGATGTTTTAACTTATCTAACCCAGTAACTGTTATCCGCGAAGCTGCGGACGGTGGTATGGTTTACACTACGGACGGCGAAACAACAGTAACTGCAACTGCAGGTGATGTTATCGTCAATGTACAGCACTCAACAGATGCACCAAACCTTTCTTACTGGTACATCATCACAGATGAAAATGATGACATCTTAGCATTTATGAATTCTGCTGACGGTAATACTCTTGACTTAAGTGGTGCACCTGCTGGCGAATGTCATATCTGGGGCTGGTCTTACAGAGGTGAAGGTGACCCGATACCTGGTGATAATATTTCTACTTTGGCAGACGGTGACTGTGAGGCGATTTCTGATAATTTCATTACAGTTATTCGCGAAGATGCTAATGGTGGAGATACTGATTTGAGTTTGACTATTGGTTCTATGGATACTTCTTATGACCAATACCAAAACGTAGTTTACACTTTAATTGTAACAAATGAAAGTAATACAGAGGCATCAGGAGTTGTAGTAGATGCAGGATTACCAGAAGGTATGGTTTTCTCTTCTGCAAGTACACCACATGGTTCTTATAGCTTATTTTTTGAAAGATGGACTATTGGGAATATCCCAGCTGGCGAGACAGCAGTCTTAAATTTAACATTGTTTCCTTTAATATCTGAAAGCGATATTAATATGTATGCGGAGGTAATTGCAACTGATCAATCAGATACTGACTCGACTCCAGACAATGGTAATGGGGTAACTGCAAATGAAGACGATGAAGCAGCATTAAATCTTCCATTTAACAATGGTGATGATGAAGGCGGTACAGGAAATGGTGAAGGTTCTATTGATTTAGAATTGTCAATCGCGGCGGATGTTGACGATTATACAATTTACGAAAATGTAGTTTACTCTATCACTGTTACAAACAATGGTCAAGATGCAGCAACTGATGTGATTATCAGTGCAGGTCTACCAGAAGGTATGGTACATTCTGATAACTCTGTAACTGCAGGAGATTATAGTCTTTTCTTTGAAGAATGGACAATAGATTACCTCGGTGCAGGTGAAAGTGCAACACTTGATTTGACGCTTTTCCCACTCGTAACGAATACTGCAATTACAAACTTCGTAGAGGTATTTTTTGCTAATCAAACGGATACGGATTCTACACCAGATAATGGTAATGGAGTAAGCGCAGAAGAAGACGACGAAGCAGCATTGACATTAGGAAGTTCGGCAGCATTACGTGACTACCCTGGTAATTACTCTTTACAATTTGCAGAAGGAGAAATGACTGTAAACCACGTATATCCGAATCCAACATTCAATGAGTTGAATTTGAACATCACAAGTGCGAAAGACGTAGATGCGACAATCAACTTAGTGAATATACAAGGAACGATTTTACAATCTTTCGACCGTGAAATTATCATGGGCGTAACAGAATTGAACTTCGACGTAGCTAATTTGCCAGCAGGTAGATACTTCATCCAAGTATTGGGTGTAAATGGATACCGTCAGGCACAGAGTTTTGTAAAACAATAAAAGAAAATTTTATAGTTGTAGGGGTTTATAAAGTTGTGGAGTTGGCGCCACTAGTTAGGGCGACAGCTTTGCAACTTTTACAACTCTCTCAAAACTGTCCTCGACAAGATGATTCACACTGTTCTTTATCTTCAAAATTGCACAGACTAATACTGTTTTGTAAATTTGAAGATAAAGAAATGTGAATTATTTTTTACACCGAAGCAACCCTTTTCATCTAGGAAAGGTATAGAGTAAAAGAGAACCTTATTTTATTCTCAAAAGCAAAATGGAAGAGAACTTAACTACAATACTTAAAGGCTGTATAAAAAGTGACCGTAAGAGTCAGCAGCTTCTTTATAAGCATTTCTATGCCTATGGAATGAGTATTTGTATCCGTTATGCAGAAGACGAAAATGCTGCTATCAGTATTCTGAATGATAGTTTTATGAAAGTCTTTAGTAGAATAAAAAAATATGACCAAACGAAATCCTTTAAGCCATGGTTACGCGTAGTTATTGTGAACACGGCAATTGATTATGCTAAGAAGAAAAATAAATTGATGATGAAGGAAGAATTGAAGGAGGCACAAAATATTTCTGAACGAGAGGATATTTTGAGTCGTATTGGTTATAAAGAGTTAATGGCTATGGTTCAGTCTTTGACACTTGCATATCGCACCGTTTTCAACATGTACGTCATTGACGGCTTTAAACATGAAGAAATCGCACAAAAATTAGGTATCTCGGTTGGGTCTTCTAAGTCTAACTTATCGAAAGCTCGCGCCAAATTAAGAGAAAAAATCACAGAAAGCTTACAAGTAAATCATGGATAATTTATCTGAACATAAGTTCGACGACCTTTTTAGAGAGGGTTCGGAGAAAGTAGAGTTCGAGTATCGTGAAGATGCTTGGGCGGCTTTGGACGAACGACTGGACGAAAAAGAACGCAAACGTAGATTGCTATGGATTTTGCTAGGGCTTGCTTTATCTACAATCGTGATTGGATCAATGTTTTATTACTTTAATAATCCACAAAATGGAGCCTCTAAAAATGCACCTATCCAAGAAAACGTAGCTATCACAGGACTACAAAAAGAGGTATCTACGACAACAGAAATAAAGGGTATAGTTTCTCCTATTGTGGAAGAAAATTCAAATTCTCTTCAAGTAACGGATAAAGCGACCCTCAAAAACACAACAACAAAAACTATAAAGCAGCAAATAACAAATACAGATTTTACGAGAGAAATATCTTCTGAAAATTCTCAAAAACAGGAACAAACAAGCTTTGTTATTCCTGTTTCATCTGAAGAAAAAGAAAGAAGCATTCCTCTCAAAGAAAATTCAAACAAAGTAGTAAAGCAAAATATTCAAACTGAAGCACCTTCTCCTGATAGTCCAACTCAATTGACTATTACAGAGGAAAGCGCGCCAATCACAGCACTTGCTTTACAAGAAGTAGAAAATCAAGAAGAAGTAAATATTGATGAGTTTTCTAAAATAACTAAGTTATCAAAAAAACCTAAAAGTCAGTTTTCTTTTGGTGCTTTTGGTTCATTAGATTATAACTCTTTGTCATTAGGTAATGATAAAATAGAACAAGGTTTCAGAGTTGGTTTGCGCACAGATTATAACTTTGCACGTCGTTTTAGTGTAGGGCTTGGTGCTGCGTTTAGTAGAAAAACTTATACTGCACAAGGTTTTCGTTATAATGCCAAACCAGGATTTTGGACTGACGGTATCGCACCAATTGAAGTATCTGCGATTTGTAATGTCATAGAAATTCCTTTGGAATTACGTTTCTATGCAAAAGGACACAATCAAGACGGTTTCTTTGCTGGGGCGGGTATCAATTCTTACCATATTGCATTGGAAAAATATGATTTTCGCTACGAAGAAATTCTTGACAATACTATCAATAATTGGGAAGAACGTGGCACTAATACCAATTTACTCTCTGTAGCTACATTAACTTTTGGCTATCAAAAAACAGTCAATAACAACTTAGCTATCCAGATTGCGCCTTATCTCCATTTACCATTTACAGGCATTGGACAGGGCAATGTTAACTTGCAAAGTGCGGGTTTGAATATTGCAGTGAATTGGAGAAAGTAGTTTTATAAAAACTCTCTAAGTAACGAGTATTAAAAATATTGATTTAAGTTAAATTGCAAAGCGGGCAGGAACCTTTAGGTTTACTGCTCGCTTTTTTTTTAATCTTATTGCTATTTAAATACTAACATTGTGTTTTCGTTTCATTTATTTGTTCTCCTGTTTCAATTCGGATATTAATTCTTCATTCATTTGATTCCACAAAATTCTACTTCTATTTTTGCAGTATACTATTATTAAACGTTGACATCAACTGATTTTAGCCAAGCAAAAAGTCTCGTTCTTTGACAAATCTAAAACCATATTATATCGAGACATTAACAAGGCAGGAATTATACTCTTTGGTTCTATTAAATCCTCTCTACACTATGAAACACTAATATTGTCAATAACACTATACTTTTTTATTCCAAAAACTGCTCTACACTAAGAAACTATTTGAAAATTTTAAATTA
>CAZQTE010000454.1:0-4720 GCA_964595615.1 uncultured Saprospiraceae bacterium | reverse complement strand
AAAGCCAAATCAATCAAAAAATTTCCTCTGTTCTAATTATCGAAATAATTATGTCAGAGTACTTAGATAAACACTAACTACATGAAAAATCGCAGTGTCGTTAAACTACTTGCCAGCCTCGGACAGCGAAATATTAATACTCTAGACTCTTATCTTCACAGCTTT
The DNA here is from genome assembly GCA_964595615.1 of uncultured Saprospiraceae bacterium. Lineage (GTDB taxonomy): Bacteria > Bacteroidota > Bacteroidia > Chitinophagales > Saprospiraceae > JAHDCG01. The sequence goes on along the minus strand of CAZQTE010000454.1, from coordinate 4,555 downwards.
TACGGTAATCAAGATTGTGTACGCTTATTCGATGCTATTAAGGACTGTGCACCTAAGTTTTCTAGCAAAAAAATGCAGCTTGAATTAGTTTGGCAGCGCTGTTTTCCTACTAAAAAATTAACCACTAATCGTTTTGATAAATTGTGTTTCGCATTGCAGGGACATGTCAAGGAATTTATGGCTTGGCAGGAGATGAAGGAGGACTCTGTGACACAAGGAAAGTTATTTCTGAAAGCAGCGAACAGATATGAAATGAGCGAGGAAATAGAAGGGACCCTAGAAGAATTGGTACCATTAATAAAGAAGACAAAGAAGACGAATATTTGGGCTAATCAGGATTTGATTGAAGTGTATCATCATCTTTATTTTAGCATTGATTTGATGCGAAAAAAGGACAAGGGGAAACAAGCATTTATTAACATAATCGAAAACCTAGACGCTTTTTATCTGACTTATAGGACTCTCTTAGAAGTAGAAAAAAATAGTAGAGATTATGTCTTAAATGAGGAAATGCAAGAGTTTAATTTTGGCAAAATTCGAGATTTATTAAAGTTAACTAGTACAACAAGCAAAGAAAAAGAAAATGAGCTTTTTCAAACATTGGAATCCTTTGTTGAAGAGGAGTGGGGGCAGGGTATTATACATTATGAACCTATAGAGGAAAAGGTTTTTAATTTAATACCAAAATTAGACCTTCTTAGTCAAGAAATTTTAATGAACTCCTTAAGTATCCTTGGAAATTTTTATTCAAAACAAGGTATATTAGAATTTATACCGAAGATGTTTAGAATAAGAAAATACACCTGCGAAAGTGGTTCTGCTATCAAGAATAATCTAATTTCTCATACTTTTTTTATTAATGTAATTGATACAGGTTCTAAGTGTAATGAGATAGATTGGGTCGAAAACTTTTGCAATGATTACCAAAAATGTTTATCAGAAGGAATTCGAACAGAGACCGTACGTTTAGCTAGAGCAATTATTTCATTTGGAAAGGGAGATTTTGAAAAAGCAAAAGAGTTATTGGCTGGCAAAAGACATAGTTTAACACAGCAGAATAATAGAAGTCGTTGGGTACTTACCAAAGCTTATTATGAATTGAAGGATGATAAATTAGTTGAAGAATGTGATGCTTTTTATCAATTCCTTTATCGAGAAAAAAGTTATAGCGATACGACTCGAAGAGGGACTCTTAATTTTTTAAAAGCTATTGAATATTTAACTAATCCGAATGTGAGTAAAAGTGAAATAATACGATTTACTGAAACTTGTAAAGTGATTAGTCAATGGTATTGGCTAAGTCAAAAAATAGAGGAAAGGAAGTTTTAATTAGAAAATTAAAGGCGACCCATTTGTTTGAGCCGCCTTAATTAGTTCTAGAAAATGGTTTTTGATTGCAGATTAGTTATTGTCTGCTTCCTCAATACCAATGAAGTTTAGAATACGTTCCCAGATGCTCATAATTAAGAGTTTTAATGGGTTAAAAAATATGGTTTTAAGCTGTCCCAAAAGGGGACTTTTATTTTAGGTGCGGACATAGGTATTACAGCCTTCTATATGGCAATCCATACAGAAATATTGACTGAATCGGAGGTCTATATCCGTTGAGTTTACTACGTTTTATATAAAAATCTATGAGCTGCGCTTCTGTAATAAAAACATATATTAGTAGCGAAGAGTTCCTCTAGTTGAGTCTATTTGTCGGTTAATATTAAGTATTTGTCGAGAGAAAAAATGAAAAGAAAATTTAACAAGAAAGGGAGGAACTAAGCAAGGGAGAAAGAAATAAAAGTATTTTTTTTATATATTATGTAAAATCATTTTCTGTCGCTTATACAATTGATTAAAAATCAATTATTCATAACAATAAAAATTATACATCCTGATTTTGTTACTTTAGACAAATAATCAAGTCACAAAAAGCGAAAAAAAGACAAAAAAACCTTTGATACTCAGTAAAAATGCCTAATTTTGTGGCTTACTATTTGGAACTATTAAATTAAGATAGATTTTATCTACACTAAACGTACTACACGATTTGTGAATTTTATCCCTCGTTTTATCACAAGTCAATTTTTTAAAATATCGAAACACCGTTGTATATTAAAGGCATCATGACTGAAGGCTTGTTCCTTAATGAGAATCATTTTGGTTTCAATAATGAATAAGGCAAAGCTTTGAAATTTTAAATCAACGACGGGAAACGACATCACGCAATTTCCCTACCTTAGGAAAGGAGCGATATTTCGCTTCATTAAAGAGAAAATTACACAACTCCGTAAAAATGGATTTACAGTACTTCTTGAATGTGCTTTGGAAGCGCAAATGGTTATTGTTCGTTGTCGGACTAACTGCCGCTATTGCGACCTTCTTCTTGGTAGGATTAACCCCCTATAAATTTAAGTCACAAGCCGTTATCGAAACTAACGTTTTGAATAACCTACGTTTGAATGTCCTTAACGACAACCCCTTTCTGCAAGAATATCAAACAAAGTCTAAGTTCTCTCAATTGATGCAATTGATGAAGAGTCGTCCGATTCTTAAATTGATGTCAGAAGAACTATTGTATCACGATTTATCAGTTGACGAAAACGAACGCTTTCGTCAACCTGAAGTCGAAGAAGGAGTGTCCTATTCCAGTATGGAGTTAGAGGACTTTATGAGTGTTTTGGCTTCCTCCAAAGATACCTTAGATGCTCCACGCATGCAAAAGCATAATCGTGTAAAATACAGTGATTTAGCAGAAGCATTTGGATATGATATTGAGTCTTTAAGCGAAGACTTAGAAGTGAAAAGAAATGCTGACTCAGATTATATTACAGTCGAGTTTACTTCTGAACACCCTGGATTATCTTATTTTGCTGTTCAAAAATTTTGTGAAGAGTTTTTGAATTACTACGAACAAGAAATCGTAGATAATGAAGATGCCTCAGTTACTTTGTTTCGTAAAGAAATGAAACAAAAAGAGCGTGAATATAAAGCTATTACTAATGAGTTAGATGCTTATCGTGATAAGCATAATATTGTTGATATTGAAAAGCAATCAGGTAGTATAATTGAACGTATATCTGAGTTAAATGTAGCGATAGAGAATGAACGTCAAGAAGTACTGACTCAACGAAAAACTTTAGCAACAGCCAAACGTGAGATTAGTAAAATTTCTCCCGAAATGGTTGACGGTTTTGCCAAAAAACAGTATTTGAGAGAGGATTTAGATAAAGTACAGCAAGAAATCAAGTTATTAAATAATCAGTATATTGCAGGAGGTAGAAAAGATAAAGAAAAGGCAATAAAACTTAAGAATTTACGCGACCGCCGTGAAGATTTAGGTAAGCAAATGGCAATTTATACAGTTAAAAATGACCGTTTAGAAGATAGGCGTCTAGATGATTTATTAAAGAAAAAAGTAGATGCCGAGATTGATTTAAAATCAGCTGAAAACTCTTTAGCAGGTTATGAAGCAGAAATTAAACGTCTAACAGGAGACCAAAGCCAAATGGTACGTGACGATGCTGGTTTCAAAAAATTAGAATCTGAATGGTTGTTAGCTTATGATAATTACAAAGCAGCGAAAGGTAAATTTGATGTTGCTCAAACCAAAGCAGGTATCCAAGAAAACCCCTTAAGTTTATTTGAAGTGCCAGAGGTTCCTGAAAAAGCAGAGCCGAAAAATCGCGCTATTCTAGGCGCATTTGCTGGAGTAGCAGGAACAATACTAACCACTGTGTTTTTGTTTTTGTTAGCATTCTTTGATAATAGTTTTAGTTCGCCAACTCAGTTTAAGAAAATGAGCAATTTGCCATTTTTAGGGACAATTAATAGGCTAAACGACAAGCAATTAGACCTTGGAAGCATTTTCGGTACTACTGGTACAAACAAAAGCAATATCTTTTTTAAAGAGTCTATACGAAAGCTTCGTTTTGCTATCGAAGCTAGTGGAGCGAAGACATTTTTAGTGACTAGTAATAAAGCTCAAGAAGGAAAATCTTTTGTTCTTTTGACTTTAGCTTATGCATTGAGTTTGAATAATCGTAGAGTCTTACTGATTGACGCGAATTTCAAAAACAATAGTCTATCTGCTATGTCAAATGTACCAAATGATGAAAATCCATTGTTAGGCGGAATAGGACGAGAGAATACAGTAGCAGGTACAGGGAGCCCCGTAGGAGCACAGACCATGCACATGGAAGGAGTAGATATAATTGGAAATGCTGGAGATAATCGTTCTGCTTCTGAGGTATTAGCAGGAAAGAATTTCCGTTCGGTACTTCGTAATTATGAATTAGACTATGACTTTATTCTCATTGAGACTGCGGCTTTAAATGAATATAGCGATGCAAGAGAATTATCTCACTTTACAGATAAGGTGATACTTGTGGCAGACGCGGAGAATAGCATGAAACGTGAAGATGAAGAGAGTTTTTCTTTCTTGAGAGGACTAAGTGGTCGTTTCTTAGGGACAGTTTTAAATAAAACAAATTTGAAAAATCTAGGGTAATCAGTAAAAGTGATTTAATAAGTTGAGTCATAATACGTAGTAATTTTTTCTTCTAAG
>CAZQTE010000453.1:0-4744 GCA_964595615.1 uncultured Saprospiraceae bacterium | reverse complement strand
TTCGGTTATTTCAAAGAACTTTTGTGAAAACTTAGTTTTCGGAGGTAACTCATCGTTACTAAGGAACTATTCTCCCCATTTCGCCATTAATAAAGCATGAAAATCTCAGCTTATTCAACCGCACTATACTCCAGTTTTTTCTTTCTTGAAGAATTAGGCATCCTCTTTGACTGTGGAGACGGTGCTGCCGCCATGCTACTCGGAAAATCTCGAAAAGTCAAACATATCTTCATTTCTCATGCCGACCGCGACCATTTAGGAGGCTTATTACAATTTAATCAGCTCAACGCGCGTGAAGGCTTTCCAAAGGTTTATTTTCCACGTGATTGTGGTTCTTTTCCTTTTTTAGAAGAGTTCACCAAACGATTTGATCCACATGTAAAAGGAACAGAATGGGCAAAATTGATAGACGAGCAAGAAGTCAAAATCTCAAAAAACATCATAGTCAAAGCCATTAAAAACAATCACATTCCAACTCCAAATGGAGAAATGAAAAGTCACAGTTTTAAGGTCTATAAAGTCAAACAAAAACTAAAAGAAGAATATCTAAATCTATCAGGTTTGGAGATAAAAAAGGAACGGGAACGCATAGGTATTGAGAATATGACACGAGAAATTCGAGAGAATATTCTTACTTATTCCGCAGATACTCCAATAGAAAATGACGGTCGTTGGAACGACTCAAAAATTCTTATCCACGAAGCGACTTTTCTGAAAAGAGAAGATATGGGTGACAAAGGAAATCGCTGGAATAAACACAGTACTTTGAAAGAAGTCATGCAAATGGTAGCTAACTCAAAAGGAATTGAAAAATTGATTTTATCTCACTTTTCATCACGTTATGATAAAGAGGAAATTCGGGCTGCGGTGGATAAGGAAATCGCATTACATCAGATTAATATTCCTATAGAGCTTATTTTTCCAGGAGATTTTTTTGAAAGCGCTGCACCAGTATAATCGTCTCCTATCCTTCATAAAAATACATATCAATATCCCCTTTGTTTTTCACAGGTAACTTTCCACGGTGTTCAAAGGAAATTTCATCTTTCAATAGATTATAAACCTGTTCGGAGACATTAATTTTTCCTTCTTTGCCATTTTGTTCCATTCTTGCGGCTACATTTACCGTATCTCCCCAGATATCGTAAGCAAATTTGCTTTTCCCAACAACACCAGAAATGAGTGAACCAGAATGAATACCAACTCTGACTTTAAAAAAGTCTCCTCTTTGGCGCTCTGCTTCTACAAATTCAATAATTTCTTTAGCAGCCTGTAAGGTACGCATGGCATGGTCAGACTTAGTACTATGTAAACCAGCAGCGCAGAGATAAGCATCACCAATAGTTTTAATTTTCTCGATACCGTATTTTTCAATAATTAGGTCAAAACCTCGGAAAAGACGGTCAATATCTCCCACCAGTTCGGAGGGACTTACCCGTTCGCTATAACCTGTAAAGCCCTCAATATCAATAAACATAACCGAGACATGTTCATGTAATCTTGGTGTAGCTCGACCTGTACTTTTTAGTTCATCAACTATCGCTTTTGGTAAAATATTGAGCAGCAACTCATCAGATTTTGTTTTTTCTTCTCTTAATTCAGCTGTTCTTTCCTTTACCTTTTGCTCCAAAACAATATTCTGTTTTGTGACTAAACGCTCATTCTCCTTTGTTTTTTCTAAGATGCTTTCTTGGTATGCAGCTTGTTCATTTTTATAAGCTTTGAGTTTGGCTGCTAAGGCAAGAGTCAATAAAATGGCTTCTATACAATTACCGATTTGAGTAGAGCCTACAGTCCAAAAATTAATTTCTAAAACACCATTTAATGCAAATAATAAAACAATATTAGAAGCCAATAAACTGACCCAAGCAATAAGATAATATTTAGCCACTTTGCTACCTAAGAAATGATGATAGATACCAATAAACAATAGAGAAAAAGACAAAACACCCGCTAATGCTTGGGTGACGATATTGGTCAATGGCTGAATATCGAAATAAGAAAAGAAGAATAAAACACCTCCAAGTACGGCAAGGCTGACAAAGTAAATATGCCACTTTGGAGTAATTTTTTTAGTATCTAAAAAACGCGTCGAAAACAAAACAGAGGTGATAATAGACAAACTCAGAAAGATAGAAGAACCAGAATTTAAATATGGTAAATCAGACCACAAAAGGTCAAATCCAATCCCCCTAAAACGGAGCATCATAAATAAAGAAACAATGACATGTAAGACATAGTACAGGTAGAGTCGTTCGTAAGTTGCAAAGAAAATAATTAAATTGTACAAGGTCATACAAATGATAATACCAAGATAAATTCCATTAAAAATATCGGTATAATGTAGTGTTTCTACAACAGCTGGCGATGCACCAACATAGACAGGAAAGAAAAAATCTGAAACCGTAGCCGCTCCTATTAATACTGTTTGAGGCTCTGTCCCCAAAGTAAATGAAAAATCACTCGTCATTAACTCTCGTGTGTCATGCCTGACATTATTTCCAGAAGACCTGACGGCAACATTTCCTAAGGTGTCTTTGACATAAACTTCTAAATCATTAATTTGAGGGTTTTTAATTATTAAAAACAGCTCCTTTTTTGTCTTATTCTCAATGTCAAACTTTATCCAGTATTTACTATTTGTGTGTTTAAAATTTAATCGTTCGCCGTCAGAAAATGTAAATTCACTATTGTCTGCATTCAGAAGAGAAAGTGCATCGCGGCTTTTATCAGAGTCTTCTAAATAGAAGAGATAGGGAGAAACATCACTTATTTCTTTCGTAGACTCGCAAATAAATTGTGCGGACAAATTGCTTCCGAACAAAGTAAATAATAATAAAAAAACAAAGCGATACATTTTGTTAGTTTTTTCGTTTTATAGTTCTCCGCCAAATTGTATGAAAGTGACATAATTTGGCGGAGAACGCTTTTTATTAATCTGTTTGCTTTGAATATTTTGTTTTTTACAAAGCTTTCTTATCGCACAAAGTCTCGCTCAAAAACCGTAGAATTCCCTCTATCATCCGTCACCACCAAACGTAAATGATGCTCCCCGCGTGGCAAGTCTTCTCGGAAGTTATGGCGGATTAAATCATTCTTCGCATCGTAGTTTAATAATGCCCATTGTCCGTCGATTTCTGCTCTAAAACGTAGACCTTTTGTAATATTATCTGTCGTATAATTATCTGTTATTTTAAAACTCATGTAGCCAAAACCACGCATATCACTCTTGTATCTAATCGCTTGAATAACAGGAGGTTTTGTGTCCAACATAATCGCAAAGTCTCCCAAGTCGCGCACCTTCGTTTTGAGCATTCCATTCTCCCATTCTCCACCAAAACTAATAATTTTATCTTTATAGCAATACGCTACAAATGCCTTGCTCGTCATGCCTTCTGGAATACTCTTATTGGGTGCAATCGCCAAGTCAAAATACTTATGAACAGGCGTTTGATAATCCTGAATTTGATGCACATTAGAATAAAATTCATTTGATTTATCATTCGCTGCATTATAATTCAAATAGAGGTTTTCATACAATGTCCCATTAGGAAAATAGAATTCCATTCCACCATTGACGACTTTATTCTCCTCATTCCACGGCAAGAAATAATTAAAAGTTTTAGTTATCTCTTCCTTCACTTCTCCCCTCTTCACCCAAAATTCCAAGCGCGTTTCATTCCCATGAATATCAGCTGCAATCATGGTGATTTTCTTTGCTCTATTTTTACTCAATTCAATCACGCCGTCCGTTCCTGTTTGCTCATAAATCTGCACCTCATTACCAGGCAAACGGTACATTCGATTGAAATAGGCTTTCTTTTCCACTTGGTCACCATAATCAATATGCGCATTCAAATAACGCATTTCTTTAAAAGCAAAAGTCTCCATCTTATAGGCGTAAGTCGGTACATCATCCACCAACATTTCCACCGAATATACACCATTCCAATTGCTCACATTATCGTGGTGGTCATAGACTTTAAGCGCCAAACCTGTGCGCCATGCACCAATCGTCAAAGTATCTCCTGTAATTCCATAGTTATTACGACCTTTGGCAGCGACATTTAATACTTTCGCATTCGTCGTTTCGTGTTTATCATTTAATGAATAAACTTTGATTTGGTGCATTTTCGGTGCGCGTGTATCTTTCATTTTAAAACCAAAAAGCATCGGATTTATCGCTTTTTGTGTGCGCGTATCTCTGACTTCAAAGTGTAAATGCGGTCCATACGAACGTCCCGAAGTTCCCATTTTTCCGATTGGGTCACCTTGTTTAAAAGGAAATTGACCAGGCGCAGGATATAAATCTATTTCAAATTTTTCGCGGTCATATTGCTGAGCTTTTATCCATTCATCTACTTCTTTTGGATACTCATAAAGGTGCGCATAGACAGTCGTGTAGCCATTAGGGTGGTCAATGTACATACCATTTCCGTAGCCTCCACTTTGTATCTTTATGCGAGAAATATAACCATCTGCTGGCGCAAAAAGCGGGTCGCCGACCTTGCCCGCACTTGATTTAATATCTATGCCCGCGTGGAAGTGATTAGGACGCAATTCTCCAAATGTACCAGCCAAACGAATTGTGTGTTTCACAGGCGATATGAAATAATCTTGTGGATATTCTTTTAAAATGAGTTTATCGCTTTTTTGGGTGAATGCCAATAAAGTGAATAGAACTAAAAGAGGTAGAAAGCGTGTAATTTTCATACTAAATAGTTGAGACCATTATTAGAAGCTG
>CAZQTE010000452.1:0-4765 GCA_964595615.1 uncultured Saprospiraceae bacterium | reverse complement strand
TTCCTTAGCAGAGAATCTATTTTTTTAAGTATTCAATCCACCACAGACACTAATCGTCTGCCCAGAGATATAACCAGCCATATCAGAAGCCAACCAAACACAAGTATCTGCTACTTCGTTTGCTTGTCCCCAACGTTTTAGCGGAATACCAGCTAAGAAACTTTCTTTTACTTTATCGTCTAATTCATCTGTCATTTCTGTTGCAATAAAGCCTGGTGCAACTGCATTACAGCGAATATTACGAGAGCCGACTTCTTTTGCTATAGACTTTGTGAAACCAAAAATTCCAGCCTTAGAAGCTGCGTAATTGGCTTGTCCTGCATTTCCAAAGTCACCGACAACTGAACTCATATTAATAATTGAGCCACCTGTGCGCAACATGGGACGCAAAGCGTGTTTTGTCAAGTTGAAAACAGACTTTAAATTCACATCAATCACTCTATCCCACATTTCTTCAGTCATACGCAACATCAGATTATCTTTAGTGATACCTGCATTATTAACTAAAATTTGAAATTTTCCAAAATCAGCAGTTACGCTTTTTACTAAAGCTTCGGCTTCTTCAAATTTGCTGGCATCAGAACGATAAGCTTTTGCTTGTACGCCCAATGCTTGTAATTCGGCTTCAACTTCTTTTGCTTTAGCTTCACTTGATAGATAAGTAAAGGCAACATTAGCGCCCTGCTCTGCAAATCGACGAACGATAGCTGCACCAATACCTCTTGATCCGCCTGTGACGATTGCTGTTTTTCCCTCTAATAATTTCATCTGAGTAATTTTTTCTGTTCTCTTGTGTTACTGCAACCATAGTTTTGGCAACAGAATGTTTTTCATTTCAGAGTGCGAAATTAAGTTAATTTACTGGTTTGACGGTAAAAATAAATAGCTTATTACTGCTTGACAGTAAATGTGTCTTTGAAGATTTAGTTTTGAGGAAAAATGATTAGATACTCTTCGTAAAGTGAAGGTGTCGAATAGTATTGAATGTTTAACTTTTTGACTTAAAATGAATAGAAAGTCACAAGAGGATAGAGTTTTTGTTACATGCTACTAAGTGTTTCCTTAAATGACAAAAACAAAACGCGAGAAGCTATCAGCTCCTCGCGTTCAATTTTTTAAAGATTTAACGTTCTTCGTCAAATCGTGTGACAGGAAAAAAATAGAAAGCTAAAATCAAGTGCCAACTTAGCTTTTTATTTTTTTTCATGTCACCTTCACACGATTTGACGGAGAACCAGATTTAATTACTAACTAATCTTAAACATCTAAGAGTAAACTCGTAGGGTCTTCTAACAATTGCTTCACTTTTACAAGGAAAGTAACAGAAGTACTGCCGTCGATAACTCTATGGTCATAAGACAATGCTAAGTACATCATCGGACGAATTTTAACTTCGCCGTCAACAGCAACAGGACGTTGTTGAATAGTATGCATACCTAAAATTGCAGACTGTGGTTTGTTTAATATTGGAGTACTCATCATAGAACCAAAAATACCACCATTAGTGATCGTGAATGTTCCTCCTGACATTTCTTCCAAAGTCAAATCACCATTACGAGCTTTAACAGCTAATGCTTTGATTGATTTTTCAACTTCCGCAAAGTTCAGACTCTCCACATTTTTTACTGGAGGTACCACTAAACCATTTGGTGTAGAAATCGCAATTGAGATATCTGCATAGTCATGGTAAATCAAATCTTTACCATCAATGATTGCATTGACATCAGGCATTTCTAAAAGAGTTTTTGCACATGCTTTAGCGAATAAAGACATGAAACCCAACTTAACACCATATTTTTCTACAAAACGCTCTTGGTATTTTTTACGCAAGGCAAAAATACCAGTCATATCGACTTCATTAAAAGTCGTTAACATCGCAGCTTCGTTCTTTGCACTAACCAAACGGTCTGCTATAGTACGACGCATACGACTCATTTTCTTACGAGACTCTTCACGACTAAAGTCTGTGCGTGGCGTGTAAGCAGGGGCTGTAGGCTTAGCTGCTGCTGGAGCAGGTTTTGACGCTGGCGCTGCTGGTTGAGCTGCTGCTTTTTTAGCATCGTCCTTAGTTACACGTCCACCGCGACCTGTACCTGCTACATCTGTCAGGTTATTCTCACGCATAATTTTAGCTGCTGCTGGCGAAGGATGTCCTGCATTTGCACTGGTTGTTGCAACAGGAGTAGGAGCATTAGCTTTTTGTGCTGCTGGAGCTTCTGCTTTTGGAGTAGCATCGCCACCACCTGCAGGTTTTGCTGCCGAAGTATCGATAGTCGCTACTAATGCACCGATTTCTAAGTCGTCATCTTCTGCTGCGACATATTTTAGAATACCTGCGGCTTCGGCTGGAAATTCTAGGGTTGCTTTGTCGGATTCAAATTCACAAATTGGTTCATCCAATTCGACATAATCTCCGTCAGCTTTGAGCCATTGAGATAAGGTAACTTCGGTGACGGACTCCCCAATAGTAGGGACTTTCATTTCGACTACACTCATGATAGTAGGGTATGATAATGGTTAGAAATCAGTTGGCAAATAGCCGTGATTTAAACACGTAGGATATTTGATTGTTTTAGCGCCGCAAATATTCGTTTAATTTGGCAAAAAAGACAAATATTAAGCATCTTTTCTATCGAGAAAATGACTCTTTTTGCAACTAGACATAAGGAATACGCTTATTTTGGGAATTTTGTTCAAAAAAAAGTCCAACCAGGCGGGTTGGACTTTTATAATTTAGAAGTCATAACGGATACGAAAGGTTGAAATTAAATAATCTTCCTTTCTGGCTGGTTTTGAGGAGCAACATTATCTATCAATAGCTTAAAAAAGGTCAAATGAAAAGGGTTATCGAGTCCATATTCTTTTAACGACCCTTAGTCCGTTTATGGGTAATTCTGTAGTCGTTTTAGGTTTTAAAACTGAAAGAGGTAATAAATGAATTAAAATGGATTAGTGTTCTTGTGGAAATTTCACAGATACACTAATAGGATGTAGAGAGAGGAGAGATTCCACATAAAATTTAACTTTTTATTTATTTTTTTTATGAAAAGAGTGTGTGGAATTTTAATAAGTAGCTGACTATCAATCAATCATGCAGAGAGAAATATTTTTCATTTTATATGAAATAAAAATTAGAATGGATGAAAAATAGCGGATAAGGACAAAAAAAAAGCGAAGTGCAATGCACTTCGCTTTTTTTTACAAAGAAATAATTTCTTACAACTTTGCTTTTACCATTGAGGTAATATCTTGAGATTCATCAGCATACAAAAGAACTCCTGAACTCGTATCAAAAATGAATTGGAAGCTGTTTTCTTTTGCTACTGCTTGAATAGCGTCGTTTACTTTTGCAAGTATTGGATTCAGCAATTCCTGCTCTTTAGAACCCAGTTTTTGTTGCATTTCCTGTTCAAATTTCATGATTTCTTGCTCTTTCTTTTGCAATTCCTCTAAAATTTGCTTCTCTTCTACAGGAGACATCGTTCCATTTTTCTGCTTCTCTACCGCAGTAGTCTGTTTTGTTTGGTAATCAGCTAACATCTGCTGTCCTTTCTTTTGTAATTGCGTCTGCAATCCCTCTAAATTAGAACGCATTTGTTGTACCTCTGGAAGTTCTGCTAATACAGCAGCAGAGTTAATGTACCCGAATTTCTGTGCTTCTACAGTCGTATTCGCTGTTAAGAAAAACAAAGCGATGAGCGCACTTAGTTGAAAAAATTTCTTCATTATTCTTTGTTAATTTATTTTTCGTGAAATTTATCAGAAACAAACTTTTGTAGCAAGCTTCTTTAAAATCGGGTGCAAAAGTAGTGATTTCTGTGGTAATTAGTTATTGTGTTATTGGTTATTATGTTATTTTTCTTTGACTATAACATAATAACCAATAAGCATTAACTAGTTACGGCTAACACGCTTGATGATTTCATCAGTTTTCTCCGCGTCTATCTTAGAGAAAATCAAACCAGCAGAGCCTCCTTTATCAAAAATAAAGTCATAGCCACGTTCTTTTGCATAGTCCTCTATAGAAGTGTACACTTTCTCTTGAATTGGTTGTACGAGCTCCTTTCTTTTTTGAAATAAAGCACCTTCTGGTCCAAATTTTTCCTTTTGCAGGTCACGTACAGACTTTTCAGCCGCTACGATTTCGTCTTCTTTTTGACGACGAGCATCATCACTTAGTAGTACTTGCTCCGCTTGGTAGCTATTGTACATACTTTTGATTTTGTCGTATTCTTTGGCAATATCTTGTCTCCAGCCTGCGGCTACTCTATCTAGTTCGTCTTGTGCTGCTTGGTAATCTGTCATGCTAGAAAGTACCTTTTGTACATCGACGATAGCAATTTTTTGAGCATCAGCTGTAAACGAGAAGCAAAGAGCTAAAGCGATAGCCAAAACGAATTTCTTTTGCATGTTTTTGAAAGTTGTCAAATTCATTAGTAGGTATTTTTAAAGTTTGAAGAGTGAATAATTGATAACGCTTTAATACTCATTCAAACTATTAACGCTGTTAATTTTAAGAAGTTGGATAGTATGGAGTTAATAAAAGAATTTTGGTAAATTATCGAATATTAATTCAATACCTCACCAACAACTACCAACTAACAACCACCAACTATTAAGAGGGGCGAAATTAAATAATTTTTCCGCCTTTCAATCTATCGACGTTAGTAAATCCGTTTTTGTTACGTATTTGCTGTATTAATTAGACTCTCTATCGTCGAAAATTCCATATTGATAACGGGAAATGAGGAAATTGTTGCGATTT
>CAZQTE010000451.1:0-4789 GCA_964595615.1 uncultured Saprospiraceae bacterium | reverse complement strand
TAAGTGAAAAAATTGAATGGTGCATTATTTGACATTATTCAGCTTTGCAATTTGCTTTTTAAATAACCTCAAATTGCAATGCACCATCAACAAATACCAAGGAATAAAATATTAATTGTCACCCTTATATTAATTTTAAATATTGAATATTTTCAAAATTTCGTAAATTAATTTCGGATTACGATGCAAAGATACAGGCACGTTGAAGTTTAATCGTTCTGATAGATAAAAACGGATGTCCGCATTTATAAAATGATACAATTAGATATGCGAACATTTATAACTTGTTGATTTACAATTATTTATTGCTTTGTTTTTGAGTTTTTATCCTGAAAGGTTTTTTAGCACAAAAAGCTTGAAAATCGCTGTTAGGAAAGTAGGACAAATGTTGCAACGGGGAGATTTTTGTTGCAGAAGGGGAGACGAATGTTGCAGTAGGTGGATATTTGTTGTGAAAATAGGGGAGAGAAATGATGCAAATGGGGGACTAATGTCGCAAAAATATTTTGAGATTTTTTTTTCGTTTTTGAAAAAAAAAACTTAGAACACCTCACTCGGCAGTAGCTCAAAACGCATTTTAAACCGCTTAGAAAAATATTTTTCGTCTTTGAATCCGACCGCTGCGGCCACTTGATTAATTTTTTTATCGCCTTCTTGAAGCATTTCCATCGCCTGGTCGAGTCGATAATTTCTAATAAATTCGTTGGGAGTTTGGTTGGTAATTGCTTTTACTTTTCTAAACAATTGAGAGCGACTCATAGAGACACCTTCTGCTAAAATTTCGACAGAAAAGATTTCATTACCTAAGTTGTCGTGAATAATATCGGTCAGTTTATTTAAAAAATTAGCGTCAATTGCCGAGATTTGGTCAGCTTGTTCTACGGCATTGTCAATTTCCTCTTTCGCTGTTTTTTTCAAAACTTGCTTTAATGCATTTGGCTGCTCAAATTTAACTTGCAACCGTCGCCGTATTTCAATCAAATTCGCCATCCGAATCAGCAATTCTTCGGTATTAAATGGTTTAGTCAGATAATCATCTGCCCCTTCCCGCAAGCCTTCCAGTCGATTCGCCATTGCCGTTTTTGCTGTCAATAAAATGATTGGGATATGGGAAGTTCGCACTTCATTTTTCAAGGTTTTCACTACTTCAAAACCGTTTTTTTCGGGCATCATCAAATCCGAGATGATAAAATCAGGGATGATTTCTTTGGCTTTTTCGATGCCTATTGCGCCATTTTCCGCTTCTACTACTTTATAATTGGTAGCGATGGATTGCTTGATGAAGTGGCGGAGTTCGTCGTTATCTTCGATTAGGAGAACGAGCGGTTGGTCTGATACACCTCCGTTCTCTACACTGGAGCGATTTGTGGATAGATGAAAGTTCGAGTTGTTGTTTAGCAATAGTTCTGGGGTATTTTGAGCTACTTGGCGGTCAGATTCTCCTTTATGAACTGGGGGCTGAGGGAGTGTACTTTCTTTATTCATCGCGAACATTGGCAAAGCTACCGTAAATGTCGACCCTTTCCCTTGCGTACTTTTTACGGAAATTTCACCGCCCATTAATTCCACTAATTCTTTCGTTAATGCCAGACCGATACCTGTTCCTTGCGGACGGTTCGTGCCATCTTCTACTTGATAAAATCGGTTGAAAACGTGTGGTAACGCAGCGGGAGGAATCCCAATTCCCTTATCTATCACTTTGATAATCAGGTTTTTGGGTTTATTGTCATCTTTGTTGTTTAGCAAGTTGGCGTATTTACTTACTTTCAAAATGACGCTACCCTGGTTGGTATATTTGATGGCATTTGATAATAGATTGTAAACCACTTTTTCGACGTGATTATTATCAAAATAAAAGGCATCTAATTCATTGGGAACGTCAAGTTTTAATTTGAGATTTTTGCGTTCTGCTAATGGTAAAAAAGATTTAAAAATTGGCTCAACCACGTCCATGATATAACCCTTTTTTAGATTCAGGGACATCTTTTGCGCTTCTAATTTGGAGACATCCAAGAGTTGATTGACCAATTGGAGTAGTCGCTCAGAGTTGTTTTTAGCAAGAGTGAGTTTGGCGGTGACTTCACGCGTGTGGTCTTGTTTTAGCAACTGTCGCAGTGGTTCTAAAATTAGGGTCAACGGGGTTCTAAATTCGTGGGTGATATTGGAGAAAAAGTTGGTTTTGATGCGGTTGAGTTCTGCCAATCTTTCGGCTTCTTTTTGCTCAAATAATAATTTCGTTTTTAACTTGGCGCGGTTGATTTGAAATTGATAAATTTTATAAACCACAAAAAACAGCAAGCCCAACAATATCGAATAAAACCACCAGGTATTCCACCAAGGTGGATGAATAATAATTTGCAAAGTTGCGGGTGTTTCGTTCCAAATGCCGCTGCTATTGGTGCCTTTTACTTCAAAAGTGTAGCTACCTGGTGCTAAATTTGCATAACTCGCCAATCTATTTTTATCCGCCTGCACCCAATCATTATCGACATTTTCCAAACGATATTGGTATCTGTTTTTTTCTGGAACATCATAATCTAAAGTTGCAAACTCTAGCGTAATCTGGTTTTGATGCCAATCCAAATCTATTTTTTCGGTAAATTGAATCGCTGTTTTCAATGGATTTACACCGCGCTCTTTTAAGTTTTCGCCGATTTCAATTGCTTCGTTATGAATTTTTAAATTGGTAATATAAATGGGCGATTTTTTCGTATTGGTTTGTAAGTCTTTTGGAAAAAAAGCAGTTAATCCATTGATGCCACCAAAGTATAGTTTGCCCGTTTTTTCATTTTTAAAATAAGCAGCCGTATTGAATTCATCCTCTTGCAAACCATCGGCTTTCGTATAATTTTTAAATGTCTTTTTTACGGGGTCAAAATGAGATAAACCTCGATTGGTACTTAACCACAGCGTATTTTGCTCATCTGCCAAAATGCCATAAATGACATTATCGGGTAGCCCGTGCTTTGTGGTGAAATGCTCGAATTCGCCCGTTTTTTTATTCAATTTGTTTAGTCCGCCGCCTTTCGTTCCGACCCATAGATAGGTGTCTGGATTGGTAGGGTCGTCAAGGCAACTCGAAACCGAATTGTTACTTAAACTTTGCCTGTTTTTGAAATCACTTTGATAAAAATGAGTGGCAGTCGGTTCTCCGTTTTCATCAATGACTAATTTCAACAAACCATTTCTAACTCCTTTCCAAAAGACACCCTGACCATCTTTATACAAACATTGCGTGAAGACGTTGATGGGCTGCAATTTATCTACAATTTCGTAGGCATTAAATTTGGAATAGGTTTCTGTTTTTATATCAAATTTTATATAGTCATCCTCTTGCCCAGGCATCCAAAGATTGCCCGCAGCATCTTCTTCAATGAGCCCGTAGCGCGCCTGAATATCTTGAGTAGGATAGAAATTTTCGGTGTCGAAGGCTTGGCTTAGTTTGAGTAGTCCATTTTTTTCTGGATATTTAAACGAGCGAATGATGGCGTAATAATTCCCATTTTTCGTTGCAATAATTTTTTTTATCTCGTCGGATAAGTCGTATTTTTTACTAATTAATTGAAACGAATCTAATTCCGCAAAGGCGTTGTGAATTTTGAATTGATAGTTTAAAAACGTCCCTTTTTTATCCAAATCAAAAATAATATGAACACTCTCATTGGGTAAAAAATGCTGAAAAGCGGAGGATTGGGTATTCATTTTGCGAACACCATAACCGTTTGTCCCAAACCAGGTTGTTGCGTCATTTTCGAAGAGAAACTGAGTCGTATATTCGTTTGGATTGAGGGTAATCACGGGTTTTAGCATCCACTGGTCTGCTGGCAAATTGGCATCCACGGCGTAAATCATAGAATTGAAAGCAAAACCAAGCCAAAACTCTTCTGTGCTTGCGTTGTACAGGAGTTTGGTGAGATTTTTAGAGGCAATATCCGGATGGTTTTTAGTCAAATTTTTATAATCAATAACTTCTATTTGCCCACTATTATACTTGTTCAATATATGGTTATCAGTAGCTATCCAAAAAGTCGGTGAAGAACCTTCGTTAGTTTCTTGAATGAGTGTGTGGTTCTTAGTATTATTGTCTGCAAAGTGTATTTTAAATTGATTTTCAGATTCATTCCATTGATAAATATCATTTTCTGTTCTAACCCGAATATCGCCATTTTTACATATCAATAAAGTCTTGAGGTCATTTTTTGTATTGGTTTTTATTTGTTGAAAAGGTTTCCAGACTAAATCGAAAATAGGTCGGTCTTGTTGCGTTTGTGTTTGATTTTCAATGCAAAAAACCCCATCGAGTATGCCTACCCAAATGTTGCCCCGCTCGTCTTCTTCAATTTCTTCAATAGTGGCAATATTAATTTTTGAAAAACTGCTATCCGAAGAGGACACAGGATAAAAAATCTCTGTTTTTCTATCAAAATAATTCAAACCATTGGATTCTGTGCCAACCCACATTCGTCCTTTAGAATCTTCAAATAAATCGGTAATCACATCTCCCGAAACGGTCAGGGAATCAAAAGGGTCGTGATTAAAAACCTTGAAATTGTGGCCATCATAACGGTTCAACCCGTTTTTAGTACCAAACCATACAAATCTGTCCTGGTCTTTTAAAATATCGAAAATCATACCTTGTGAGAGCCCGTCAGCTGTGGTAATACTCGTTAGAGCAGCTTCTTGTGCAGACAAAAAGATGGGACTGAAAAGTAGAAAAAATATTATTTGACGAATCTTGTTTGACATTTAAAAATTTATTCTTTAAACAATCTTTAGTACCTATGATATG
>CAZQTE010000450.1:0-4793 GCA_964595615.1 uncultured Saprospiraceae bacterium | reverse complement strand
CTATTTTTGTTGACCTCTTCAAGGTCACCAACTAATTGCCCATTTGTATAGGTACGGTAGCTATTTAAAGCCTGTGTGAAACAAGATTTTGACTTCGTAAACAAAGCAATTAAAATAAGAAAAAAAGCAAGATTTTTACCCTCCAAAAATGTGGAAAACTTCCCCAAAAACATTACAAAATCCGCCTTTTTTTTCTTACTTTTGCACGTCCTTTAAATGGGGACATTCTCGTTAATGAATATTGCGTTTTGGCAGAGGAAAACTACACAAGTCGAAAGAGTGATTATGTGAAAAGTAGTGATTTACTAACAACTTCCAACTACCAACTAAAAAAAACGCAAGCAAAAAACAATAAATGAGTTCCAGAATTATTCCGATTAATATCGAAGACCACATGAAGGCGGCTTACATCGATTATTCGATGTCAGTTATCGTCTCACGTGCGTTGCCCGACGTGCGGGACGGCTTAAAGCCAGTGCACCGCCGCGTTCTCTACGGGATGCACGATTTGGGTTTAGTTTACAATAAAGCACATAAAAAATCTGCCCGTATTGTTGGGGAGGTTTTGGGTAAGTATCACCCGCATGGTGACTCTTCTGTTTACGACACTTTGGTACGTATGGCGCAGGATTGGTCTTTGCGTTATCCATTGATTGACGGTCAGGGGAACTTTGGTTCCATGGACGGTGATAGCCCTGCCGCGATGCGTTATACGGAGGCACGTTTGCGTAAAATCTCTAACGAGATCTTATCCGACATCGGAAAAGACACCGTTGATTTCGCGCTTAACTTTGATGATACATTAAAAGAGCCAACGGTTCTTCCTTCTCGTATTCCAAATTTATTGGTGAATGGTGCATCAGGTATCGCCGTAGGTATGGCGACTAACATGATGCCACACAACCTGAATGAGGTAGTAGACGGTATCATCGCAACGATTGAAAATCCAGATATTGATTTGGATGGTTTGATGGAACACATCAAAGCGCCTGATTTCCCAACGGGAGGTATTATCTACGGAATGTCTGGTGTGCGCGAAGCATTCGAAACAGGTCGCGGTAGAGTGGTCTTGCGTGCGAAAGCGGAGATTATAGAGTCTAAAACAGGTAAGGAGTCGATTATTATCAACGAAATTCCTTACCAAGTCAACAAAGCGAATTTGATTGTCAAAATCGCGGAGTTGGTAAATATGAAAAAGATTGACGGTATTACAGATGTCCGTGACGAGAGTGACCGTAATGGTTTACGTATCGTGGTAGAAGTACGTCGTGATGCAATGGGAAGTGTTATTCTCAGTCAATTGTACAAATACACGCCATTGCAGTCCAGCTACGGTGTGAACAATATCGCTTTGGTAAATGGTCGTCCAGTGCAGTTAACGCTGCGCAATATGATTGACGAATTTATCAAATTCCGTATGGAAGTGGTGACGCGTCGTACTCAGTACGATTTGCGTAAAGCTTTAGAAAAAGCACACATCTTAGTCGGTCTATTGGTAGCGTTGGATTACATTGATGCAGTTATTACGCTCATCCGTGGTAGTAAGAATGCAGAAGAGGCACGTATTGGATTGATGAAAGGAGAATTTATCAAAGACAAGAAAAAGTTCTTTGAAAAGTTCCAGACTTTAATCGACACAGGCACAGAAGAGCAAAAAGCAGAAGATGGCGATGTATTGACAGAAGCACAAGCGCGTGCTATTTTGGATATGCGTTTGCAGAAGTTGACAGGCTTGGAACGTGATAAAATCCAAGGTGATTTTGATGAATTGCAAGCAATGATTGCCGATTATCAAGACATCTTAGGTTCTGTTGAGCGTCAATCTACAATTGTAAAAGAAGAACTTTTAGAAGTAAAAGAAACATTTGGTGATGAGCGTCGCACAGCAATTACGCATGCGGACGGAGACATCAACATTGAGGACATGATTGTGTCTGAAGAAGTGATGGTCACTATTTCTCACTTGGGATATGTGAAGCGTACACCGATTTCGGAGTATCGTACTCAGTCTCGCGGTGGTCGCGGTAGTTTAGGTGCGAAAACGCGTAATGAGGACTTTGTAGAGCAAATGTTTGTGGCAAATACGCACTCTTATCTATTACTTTTTACAGAATTAGGTAAAGTACATTGGTTGAGAACTTACCAAATTCCAGAAGCAACCAAACAGTCTTCAGGACGTGTCTTGCAGAATATTTTGGAAATACCAAAAGATGATAAAGTAAAAGGATTTGTAGTTGTACCTGATTTAAAAGATACAGACTTTACTGATTCTCATAATATCATTTTTGCGACGAAGAAAGGACAGGTGAAGAAAACTGCCGTTTCTGCTTACAGTCGTCCGCGTAATGGAGGTATCACTGCTGTTGGTATCAATGAAGGCGATACTTTATTAGAAGCTAAATTGACGAATGGTAGCATGGAAATCTTCTTGGCAAGCCGTAGCGGTAATGCTATTCGTTTTAACGAAGCTGATGTGCGCCCAATGGGACGTACTGCATCAGGTGTACGTGGTATGCGATTGGCAGATGATAAGGATGAAGTTGTTGGTTTGGTGACTATTGACCCAAGTGACAAAGAATTCGCTATCATGGTGATTTCCGAAAAAGGAAATGGTAAGCGTACGGACTTTGAAGAATACCGTCTGACTGGTCGTGGTGGTAAAGGTGTGAAAACATTGTCAGTAACTGCTAAAACGGGTGCTGTTGTTGCCTTAAAAGCAGTGAAAGAAGAGGATGATTTGATGATTACTACTAAAAATGGTATTACCATTCGGATGAATGTGACCAATATTGGTATCATGGGACGTGCAACACAAGGTGTACGAGTTATCCGCTTAGATAGCGACGATAATATCGCAGATGTTGCGATTATCCAAGACCCTGAAGACCCAGACGCTCCAAATGAAGAGAACTGGACAGAAGGCGAAGGTGGTGAAGCACCCGCAACGGAAGGAGATACAGCCGCAGAAGGTGAAACTCCTGATGCGCCAGCAGAGGACGCTACAGATGAAGCTGAATAAATTATCTCAATAATTTATTATAAAATAGAGTCAAATCACGGTGATTTTAATAATTGCCGTGATTTTTCTACGTAAACACCAACTTTTCAAACTGCCAAAAACGTTGTCAAAATAGTAGTTAAAACCACCAATTAACAATGGGCAAATAAGGACTATCAACAAAGTGATAACGAATCATTAACATAACCAATTGTAGAATTTTTACTTTTCTTTCGTCATTAAGGTGTAAGAGAATGAACATTCTCACAAAATCACACATAAGGTTGAGGAGGAAATGTGTTTAACGAAAACCATATTCCTTTTGAACGAACAGTTAAATAAACAATCAATCTACCATGAAGAAGGTACTTTTAGGAATTTTTACTTTACTTTTATTTAGTTTCTCACTTGTTGCACAACAAGATCCAGCAAAAGCTTTGAAAAAAGCAGCACGAGCATACAGCGCATTTAATTTAGACCCTACTGCTAATGCTGAAAAATTGAAAGAAGCAAAAGACATGATTAAAGTTGCTCTATCAAGCGAAGAAGTTGCAGCTACATCAAAAGCATGGCAAACACAAGGAGATATCTATAGTACAAGTGTTGGTCAAGACTTAGGAATGATTTTGGTAAATCCAGCACACCAAATTTCAGATGTAAATGGTGCAGTATTAGCTAATGAGGCATTTATGATGGCTGCCAAAAAAGCTGTAAAAAAATACGAAACTAAAGAGGCCTTGGATGGCTTAAAAGCTAATATCAATAATCTAAGTAACATTGGTATCATTCAGTACAAAGCGAAGGAATATGCTTCTGCATTTTCTAACTTTAATGCCGTATTGGATGCACACAAAGCTATCAAAGAAGGCGGTGCTGAGAGCCCATTAGATGATAAAGAACAATATGACAATGCCGTTTACTTAGCAGCACTTGGTGCACAAGGTGCAGGGGAAACAGAGGCAGCAAGTAAAATGTTTGATGAATTAGCAGCACAAGACTACAAAGATGCAGCAGTTTATGACGGTATCTATAAAGCAAACATTGAATCTAATCCAGAGAAAGCAATTGCTGCATTGGAAAAAGGACGTAAACTATTCCCTGAGAATACTTCTCTTTTATTTACAGAAATCAACTACTATCTACGTGAAAACAGATTGGATGAGTTGACTGATAAATTGAAAACTGCGATTAATCAAGAGCCAGATAACGTAACTTTATACTCAACATTGGGTAATGTATACGATAATTTATTTCAACGTGAAAATAAAGCAGGGAATGCAGCTAAAGAAAAGGAATACTTTGACTTAGCTTTGGATTACTACAACCAAGCGTTGAAGATTGACCCAAATTATTCTGATGCTACTTATAGTATTGGTGCATTGTATTATAATAGTGCAGCAGCGATGACTACTGAGTTAATTGCATTACAAGATGATTACTCAAAAGCTGGTATTGCAAAGTACAAAGCAAAGCAAGCTGAAATTAATGCTATTTTTGACCAAGCATTGCCTTACTTTGAAAAAGCTGACGCAGCTAATCCAAATGACTCTAATACATTGATTGCCTTGAAGGAAATCTATGCTAAGAAAGATGATATCGTTAAATCTAACGAATACAAAGCGCGTTTAGAAGCATTGCAGTCGGAAGGGAACTAATAGTTTCTAACTTGAATGAGAAAAGCCTCGAAGTAGTTATGCTTCGGGGCTTTTTTGATTTGAATTAAGGGTGTACGACTTAGACCTATGTAGCTATGATTTTTTTGAGAATGATTGTTATGATGCATGAATGAACAAAA
>CAZQTE010000449.1:0-4805 GCA_964595615.1 uncultured Saprospiraceae bacterium | reverse complement strand
CTATCATCAAAGACCTACCCGATAAGATTGAAAAAGACCAATATTGCGCCCTCACAAAAGAACAAGCTGCACTCTATCAAAATGTGGTCGATACGACTATGGAAAATATCAATAAATCTGACGGAATCGCGCGTAAAGGTTTGATATTGAAGTTAATCACGGCGTTAAAGCAAGTTTGTAATCATCCAGCGCATTTCCTAAAAAAAGGCGCGGTTGAGCCTGCTTTTTCGGGTAAGGCGATGTTGCTTATGGATTTGATGACCGACATTTTAGAGCAAAATCAAAAGACACTCATCTTTACGCAATATCAAGAAATGGGGCGGCATTTGCAGACAATGTTAGCGGCGCAATTTGGCTTGGAAGCAGAATTTCTACATGGTGGTGTCGCTCGCGAAAAACGGGATGCTATGGTCGATGATTTTCAAGATAATCGCGCGACTAAAGTCCTCATTCTATCTCTCAAAGCGGGTGGTACGGGTCTCAATCTCACAGCTGCCAGCAATGTCATTCACTACGACCTCTGGTGGAATCCTGCCGTCGAAGCGCAAGCCACCGACCGCGCCTACCGCATCGGACAAAAAAATAATGTCATGGTGCATCGCTTTATCACACAAGGGACTTTTGAGGAGAAGATTAATGAATTGTTGATGACTAAGAAGGAATTGGCGAATTTGACAGTGAGTACTGGGGAGAAATGGATTGGGGAGTATTCGGATGGGGAATTGATGGAGTTGGTGAAGTTGGGGTGATGATTTTCGAACGGTTCGAACACCGATTTTCAAACACAATAGAGTATAATAATGAAATTTAAATTAAAAGTTAAACTAAAAAAAAAGAAATATAGTAAACATCTTTTCACAAAAAGAGAACTGATTTACCAAGACAAGGACAATCGTTTGCATAAATTAGATTTAAACAATTCTATTAGTAAAACGATAATGATACATGAAGACTTAACAGTAAGAATAGCCTCATTAGTCAATAATGAACTTGTCTTTTATGATAAAAATGACAGACAATTCCTTTTAGGAGAAGAGTGGGTTGATTATCAAGAAATGAAAAAAGAAGACAAAAAAATACATTGGTTGCCTTTTGATGTTCATTGTGATAATATTAGTTTCTTACCTCTTTATTACAGTAAAAGTTATAATGATAAGAAATTAGGTTTTTGGAATATAATCACGCAAGAGACTATTTGGCTTGAGAAAATTGCTATATCTCAAGTGATTGTTTTTGAAGAGACATGTTTAATTAGAAGGGGTGATGAGTTAAAAGATTTTTCAAGATTTTCAAAATTTGATTTAAGCAAGGGAGAATTAATTTGGGATTTTAATTCTAAGGATATTTATCCTGATAGAAAACGGGGTTTTTTGGATAAAATATTGGGCATTCATAATAACCAGTTGTTATTACAGCCACGAGCTGATAGAGTTATAAGATTAGATATAGACACAGGAAAAGTGATTTCAAGTATCTCCTCTTATCATCACAATTTAGAAAACGTAAAACAGTTTTCACCAGATTTTTTAGGTATGTCTATGCCTAAAATAGATAGTAAAGGAATTTTAGAGGGATTTTTTTTAAGGGGGATGATGTACTATTCAATAAATGAGAATAATGAAGTGAAGCAACTTAATAATTTCAGGCCAGGTTTTCCTCAAAACCATGAAGGTTGGTTTATTAAAGGCTTTGAGATAGACGACGAAAAGATTGTCTTTATCGGAACTGAGTCACAAGGACCTGGTAATACAACAATAGGAATTATAGATAGAAATACCAGAGAAATAGTTTGGACTTATATTCAAGAAAAAAATGAAGTAGGATATCGTGCTTCATTTACAAGTAACATTTACATAGCTGGTAAATACTTTTGCGTTAGTGATATTGATGATAATATTTACATTTTTGAAAAAGAGAATTAAAAGGCTCTCCTTGACTTAAAATTGCTAAAGATATTAGTCTATTAGAGAGCTAAGGTAATTCAGATTATATTTCTTATTAATTTTTTCACCAAATCTCACTTTTTTTATTTACTTTTGGTGAAACATATAAATATGCTCATCGGAAGAAAAAAGGAAATCAAGACATTAGGAAACGTACTCCAATCAGACAAAGCTGAGATGATTGCTGTCCTCGGTCGTCGTCGCGTCGGCAAAACCTTCTTAGTCCGCGAAATCTATAACGACCGCATTCTCTTCGAACAGACAGGCGTGCGTAATGCTACAAATGAAGAGCAATTGAGAACATTTACCAATTCTCTACGCCTTCTCACCGATACACAAGTCGAAACACCAAAAGATTGGTTGGATGCTTTCTTTTTGCTAAGAAAAGTGCTCACTCCCCTTCTAAACAAAGAAAAGAAACAAGTTATATTCTTTGATGAATTATCTTGGTTGGCAACACCTGGCAGTAAATTTTTAGACTTTTTAGGTCATTTTTGGAATGATTGGGCTTCGCGTCAAAATCTGGTAGTTGTACTTTGTGGTTCTGCTTCTTCATGGATTATTCAAAAGGTAATTAATGATAAAGGTGGTTTGCATAATCGCGTGACAAAGTACCTAAGATTGCAGCCTTTCACACTTGCGGAAACGGAAGAATATTTACAATCAAAGCAGATAAATTTCACACGTTACCAAATCATACAAATCTACATGGCTTTTGGTGGAATACCTTTATACCTCGAAGCTATTGAAAGAGAAAAGAGTGCCTTACAGAATATAAATGAAATTTGTTTTTCGGAAACAGGTTTATTACGTCACGAATTTGAGAGACTCTATCCTGCCTTATTTGATAATGCGGACAATCATATCGCAGTCATTCGCGCCTTAGCAAAAAAACGAAAGGGATTAAGTCGTAGTGAGATAATTAGTGAGGCAAAAGTACCCAATGGGAGTAGTACAACTAAGGTCTTAGAAGAATTAGAGCAGTCCGATTTCATCATGGCTTACAATCCATTTGGGAAAAAGAAAAAGGATAAAATTTACCGTCTGACGGATGAATATTCCTTATTTTATCTTCGCTTCATTGAAAACTCATCTTATAAAGGCGAAGGGACATTTATGCAATTAAGCCAAAGGCAAGAATTTAAAATTTGGAGTGGTTATGCTTATGAAGGTATTTGCATGAAGCACGTGTCGCAAATCAAAAAAGCATTAGGTGTGGGAGGTGTTTATACGACTACTTATTCTTATCTAAAAAAAGCAACTGAAAACGAAAAAGGGCTACAAATTGATATGCTTTTAGAACGAGCAGACCATGTCATTAATCTTTTTGAGATTAAATTCTACAACACAGAATTCGTACTAAACAAGGAATACGCGGAACGTCTGCGTGAACGTCAACTTGCTTTCACACGTTTATCAAAAACACGTTATCAAGTACTAACTTGTATGATTACGACTTTTGGAATTAAGGAAAATCAGCATAGTTTGGGCTTGGTGAATAATGCTTTGACTTTGGAGGATTTGTTTGTAGTGGTATAACAACCTCATTAGGCGCAAATTTTGCTACTTCTACCCTGATTCAATTCCATCAAAATTCAAAATCATGAATAAATACAAGCTATTCACCCTCCTTTTTTGTCTTTCCTTATCGACTTTCGCCACAGCACAATCCAATAGAACTATGGGTTCTCTCATGCCTGCGCCTTCAGTTGATGCAGTCATCTCTGATTTATCTTCAGAACTTTCATTAAGCGATAGCCAAATAGAAAAGTTGACTATAATTTGCAATGAACACCAAGAAAAACAAGTGCAAAAAGCAGAGGCGGCACGAGGAAATAGTACTTCACAAACTCAACACACTAACACTTCACAAGAGGAACTCAACAAAGAAATCAATACAATATTAACTCAACAACAACGGTCATTATTTACGGCTTTGACGAAAAAATATAATAGACATAAGTAATCTGGTATTATTTAATACAAAATTTTCTTGTTTGCTTTTCCTAAAAAAGCCTTGCATGGCTTGGCTACAGAAGTCTTTTTTAAGGAAAGTAAGCGAGAAGAAAAGATGTGCTTAGAAAATCAGATTACTTTTGTCTAATTCCTTAAAACCAACTCTGTTACAAAAAAACGGGACTGTCCTTTATCGAACAGTCCCGTTTTTCATTAAAATTTAGCTCAAAAAAAAGCCCGGCTCAAAAGAAATTATTGGCCGGGACAAAACAAAAAACAAACACTATGAACAAACACTAAATCTTTATATAAAAGTAGAGAATCTATAGTCAAAAATTCTCTTAGATAATAGTCAAAAAAGTCCCTCCGAACAATCGGAGGGCTAAATAAAAAACAAAAACTATGAACAAACACTCACTAAATAGTCAATTTTTGGATGTACGCTAATACTTACTCCTCTATTCTGCTTCGTACATTTCATTTCGAAGAAATCCTAAGTAAAGTATTTCTTTACTAACAAAGTAGGCAAGGAATGTGCCATTTTTAAAATTAGCTACACTTTACATTTACCTCTATCCTACTTAATTTATACAGCAAAAAAACATTTTCCTTACGTATCTTTCTACACGAATTATCATCTTTTGTGACAACAACAAATACTCTGCAAAGAGAATACCAAATTCTCTAAATAAAAGATAAAACTATATATAAACTCCTTTTAATGAGCATTTTCAACTACAAAACAGGGAAATCAGGAAAAAAAATAAGTTTACTATTTGTGAAGTTTTGTGAATAGAAATCGTGTGAGAATAAAGAACAAATTCGTTAGTTCATAGTAACGACATACAAAACAAAGGGGAATAAAGAAAAGCTGATAAGAATAAACAAGGGAAATCAGAGGGCTAA
>CAZQTE010000448.1:0-4812 GCA_964595615.1 uncultured Saprospiraceae bacterium | reverse complement strand
TTATTGCTTTTGAATAGTTTCGTCGGACTATCTCAAGACACGGTTTCCCTGCAAAAAAATGAAAGAGAAGTATCCCGCATTACGAAAATACGCGTGTGCAATGATGATATCTTTCCAAACAATGATACTATCTGCCAATACCGACCGCGCTATCCAAGCCTACGATTACGGCGTTTTAGATTTTATCGCTAAACCATTCAGTAAATCTCGCCTCGAAAAAGCATTTCAACGCTACAATAATCAAAATTATCGAGCAGAATATCCGACCAAATATTTAGCAGTTAAGAAGAACCAAAAAATGCAATTGGTGGATATAGAGCAAATTGTATTCATCAAAGGCGCAGGAAATTATGGAGAGTTAAACCTAAAAGACGGCAAACGAGAACTACACGATAAGTCCTTGCAACACCTCCAAAAACTCCTACCTTCTCACTTCGAACGCATTCACAAATCTTTCATCGTGAATTTAAAAATGGTAGAATCTATCTCTACTAAATACGAAGTCATTTTGAAAAATGGCGAGATTATTCCAATTAGTCGCTCGATTTAAGTAAGTGACGTTATTTATTTGGATAAAATTTGAAGGCAAGATTTTTTCGATAGTTTTCTTTTAAAAATCGTTGCATAGTCTGCACTACGGAACTATTTTTAAGAGGAAAATAGCGGAATAAAGATGTCTTCAAATTATCCAAATAAATAGTGTCACTTACTTATAAGCGCGTGAAGGATTTGTTGAGTTAGAAATCCTTTACTGTCCGTCGTATATACACCTTAATTTTGACCAAGCTGTTACAAGCGCCCTTCTCTTTTTTAGTATCTTTAGCCAATCAAAAAAATAACAAATTTCTCATTAGATATTCCAAAGTAAATTTTAGTTGTACTATATGAACAAGTCAAAGTAGCAGTCTAAAATCTAAGGTCTAATGTCTAACGTCTTTAATCATCATTATGCGGAATCTTTTCCCTTTCTTTATCTTTTTCCTTTGTTTTTCAATCACAACCCAAGCCCAAGTCTTTCAAGATGATTTTGAAGGTTCTGGTACTATTACCAATTGGTACGGTGATGACTGTGGAATGAACACTAATTTCGCGAATCCATTTGCGCAAGGTGAAAATACCTCTGCGACGGTATTAGAATACAATGATACAGGTGGACAATACGCCAATGTCAGATTTCAACAAGAAACGAATTTTGACCTGACAACAAACAATACTTTTTCTCTAAAAATATACGTGCCCTCAAGTGGCATAACTGGCAGTCAAAACAACCAGATTTCTCTAAAATTACAAAACGGAGACTTACCCGAAACATGGCCCACACAATCGGAAATCATTAAGCCTATCCTTTTAGACCAATGGCAAACTGTCACTTTTGACTTTCAAAATGACAATTACATCAACTTAGACCCCAATTCTTTACCGCCGATACAGCGCACAGATTTTAATCGAGTAGTTATTCAAGTAAATAGTGAAAATAATAACGATTTCGTTTTGGCTTATTTAGATGACATTCAGCACTTCAATACATTTACTGAAGTTCCTGTTTTTGATAACTTGGTATGGTCAGATGAATTTGAAGAAGACGGCGCGATTAACGATTTAAAATGGCATCACCAGACACAAATACCTGCTGGTGGCAGTTGGTACAACGGTGAAATCCAGCATTATACAGACCGCATCGAAAACTCATTTGTCGAGGACGGTATCTTAAAAGTCAACGCGATAAAAGAAAGTTTCACAGACCAAGGAGTAACAAAACAGTACACTTCGGCGCGTTTAAATTCGAAATTTGCTTTCACTTATGGTCGAGTTGAAATTAGGACAAAATTGCCGACAGGCGTAGGTACGTGGCCCGCACTTTGGATGCTCGGTAAAAATATAAATGAGGACGGCGCATATTGGGATTTGCAAGGTTTTGATACTACATCATGGCCAGCCTGTGGCGAAATGGATATTATGGAACACTGGGGAGACAATCAAAATTATGTATCCAGTGCAACGCATACGCCCTCAAGTTTTGGAGCGACTATCAATCATGGCGGACGTGTTATCCCAACTGTTTCTGATGAATTTCATATTTATTCTTTAGAGTGGACATCGGAAAAATTGGTTTTTAGTGTCGATGATATTCCACATTTTACTTACAATCCAGAGGTGAAAAATGACGAAACTTGGCCTTTTGATGCCGAGCAATATTTGCTATTCAATGTAGCTATCTTGCCTAATATCGCGGCTAATTTTACGGAAAGCGCTATGGAGGTGGACTATGTGCGCGTTTATCAAGAAAGTAGTACATCTATTGACGACTCTAATAATCAAGTACAAACACCTATTTTCTACCCTAATCCTGTGGAGGATGTTTTGACGATTGAATTAGAGGAGCTAGTGGCAGAAGATGTTGTGTTCAATGTTTACGATGTAGCTGGAAAACTTGTGAATTCCCAAATGATTTCTGTAGAAAATACACGTGTTGATTTGAATGGATTTAGAGCTTTCGATAGTGGTATGTATTTCATTTCTTATGAACTAAATGGACGCAAATATGGCTTTAAAGTTTTCAAAAAATAGTTCTGTTACACGGTACTATTCTTTTTTTTGCTCGAACGACAATTCAAGGAAAATATTCTTGATGTAAATAAAGCTCCTTTGGAGTTTGTGAGCGTCAGTCTCAATAAATACAAAAGCCAATCAATTAATTTGACGGTATAATCACCGTGTCTTCCCAGAGATTATGATAATACTGTGTAGTAAATACGGTCGTGATTGTAGATAATGGGAAAATCCATTCATTAGACTTTATGAATGAGATTTGAGCGGTTTTAAACTTGCTCTTTTATCCTTGTTTTTCGTTAAAAATGCTCGCTAATGAACAACATTATCTGTGCTTTTTGCCTCAAATAAGAATAAAATATTGGCGTTTAAATTCCTCTCAACCTCATTCATAAAGTCTATTGAAACCGCATTGTCGGGAGTTTATTGATTTTTAGTGGAATAATGCTTTCCTTTGTGCATCGGGCGAACATTCTCTAATCATCCTCTAATCTTTCAAAGTATGCGCTATTTACTCCTTTTATTTTTTTTCGTGTGCAGTTCATCAATGTCAGCACAAGTTGTCCTCCAAATGGAAAAGTACGGTACACCGAAAACTAAGAAATTTTATGAAGGACAGAAGATAACTTACCTTTTGAATGGAGAAAAAGAGTGGTTTGACGGTACTATCGACCAGTTAATAACCGATAGAAATCTCGTCGTCTTTGACCAACGCTACACCAAATTAGAAGATATTGCAGGCATTCGCACTTACCAAAATAGAGGTTGGTCGCGTGCCGCTGCTGGCGGATTATATACTTTTGGATTGACTTGGACGGGCTTTTCACTGGTTTCGTCTTTAGTGAAATCAGGTGACCCATTGACTGATGACCCATACACTTGGGGAGATGTTGGAGTTGCAGGTGTTTCGGTAGGTTTAGGTTTTTTAGTTCAAAAATTATTTAGGCATAACACCTATAAATTTGGAGGGAAGCGGAATTTGCGGATAGTGGATTTGACTGTTGTCCCTTTTTAGAGAATATGAAGTATGAAATATGAATGGACACGTGTTTTAAAAATACTCTCATTACACATCCTACTTCCTCTTATCTTAGGAACATTACTCTATTTTTTCTTCGGAGGAAAAGGAACAAGCCTGGCAAAAACCTTCATCTTTTTTACCGAAAACAAAAGCATTTTAGAATTTAAACAGCAGCTACAAACGAATTTTTCTCCTCCAGATTTTCTCATTTATCAAATTCCTGATGCTTTATGGGCTTATGCCTTTTGTGCGTCATTTCTTTTAATTTGGCAGGGCCGAAAGGCAGCATTAGTGAGTTTATCGGCGTTTGCTTTGTGTTTCTTTTATGAAATAATGCAATACATGAAGTGGACCGCAGGTACTTTTGATTGGTGGGATGTGATGGCAATGGGACTTGCTTGTTGGTGTGCTTTTTATTTTAATCGTAAGTAATTTTTCTATGTTTAAGAATCCAATTTTACTAACAATCATCACTTGTGGTGTATTCTTCTTTTTAGCAACAGCAACCTCACCACCAGATGATGGATTTGACAATTTTTTTCAAGTTAATGCGAGTGTGAATGTTTTAGACAGTAATCTCGTAGTCGTCAACAATGATACAATTAATATTACAAATGCTTTTCTTACACTTGATAAACCAACAGGAGACAGTTTGAATGGCTCACCAATTACAGTTTCCTACTTTGCAGATGGTTTTAATTTGAATATGGGAGAAGCTGATACTTTTCCAATGTCTGTTTTTACGATTGCAGATACTTTAGTTTACCCAATTGACACTTTCCCTCATAGATTTCATTTGGAATTTGGCGGTGCACAAGGGAATGGGTCTTTGGAAGTTTTCTTTTAGTAAAGAGCAGAGTGTAGCATAAAAAATGCCGAACCTTAAAATTGAAGGTTCGGCATTTTTTTGTTTTTCTAAAATAGGAAAGCAGTATTAGATTAGACTTTGGACGAAAGATTTTAGATGATAGATACCCCAATAGCAAAATTAGTATAATGCGTATTTTATTGATTATCAATATCCAAAAAAGGCAAAAAATTGATTTTTCACTTAGTAACGACGAAATAATAAGTCCGTCAAGTTGGACAGTGTATAATTTTTCTCAGTTTTGACTTCAAAGCGCGATAATTGTTGATACTTTGAGCGATTTGAAGTGAAAAATAGCTTGTCCCGAAGCAATCGGGAAGGGAAATTTGACCTGTCCAGATGACGGACTTATTGTTTTGTCGTTACTTAGAGA
>CAZQTE010000447.1:0-4820 GCA_964595615.1 uncultured Saprospiraceae bacterium | reverse complement strand
TTAAGGGTGTTTTAGGAAATCTAAACCTAAATATAATAAAGTCATCTTAAAGTTATAACAGCTCATTTTGCATTCCTTAAAGCAAAGAGAAGTAATAAATTTTTCTTAAAAACAGCTAAAATTGTGCCCCTTTAGCTTTTCCTGCATCTAAATATAAAACATTCTTTTTACGAGGGCGTTTTTTGTGTGGAGTAAATTTAACTCAAGAAAAAAATCGTTCTTTTTCAATCATAGTATTTGTCAGAGAACCAAATAATTAAAAATTAATGAAAAAATTAATATACGCGATAGCACTGCTCTTTTTTGTATCATTTAATGCTAAGGCACAAACTGAAGTTGCCGTAGCACAAATAAAAAAAGAAGCTAAAGATACGCTTGAAAATGCTCTTCTATGGAAAATTACAGGTAATAATTTAGAAGAAGTGTCTTATCTCTATGGTACGATTCACATGATTGCAAAGGATGATTTTTTTGTAACGGAAAATACGGAAAAAGCTATTGCAGAGACTGAGCGCATGACTTTCGAAATAAACATGGAAGACATGAACAATATGGGGATGATGATGAGTATGATGATGAATGCATTCATGAAAGACGGCGGCAGTCTAAAAAAACTACTGACAGACGAAGAGTATGGATTAGTGAAAGCAAAATTTGATGAGTTAGGACTTCCAATTGCACTTTTTGATAAAGTGAAACCGATGTTTACTTCGATGATGACTTCAATGGATTTGTCTGGAGGTAATCCAATGGAAGGAAATGGGGATGTCGTTAGCTACGAAGTGGAGTTCATGGAAAAAGCAAAGGCGCAAAAAATGGAAATGGAAGGCTTAGAAACTGTTGAGTATCAAATGAGTATGTTTGATAGTATTCCTTATGAAGTCCAAGCACAGATGTTGGTCGAAAGTGTACAAGGGGGCGATGTCGCTGCTGCACAAACAGACCAAATGGCTCAAATGGTTAATCTCTACAAAACACAAAACCTCAACGGATTATCTGAATTAATCTCTGCCGAAGAGGGTGGAATGGGCGACTATGAAGATATTTTATTAGTCAACAGAAATAAAAATTGGATACCTATCATGGGCGAACAAATGAAAACAAAACCAACATTTTTTGCAGTAGGTGCTGGACACTTAGGTGGTGAAGAAGGTGTTATCCGTTTACTACGTAATGCTGGCTACACAGTAACTGCTATGCCATAAGAGAAGAAACTGCCGAACTGCTTTGTTTGCCTAAAAGGGTTTGGAAATTAAAGAGAAGGGAATCATAGTTATCTGTGATTCCCTTTTTTATTCAATACATTTGTGAAACAGATTATTTATCAACTTTACAAAAAATAAAAATGGCACTCATTAAAACAGTAAGAGGAAAAACTCCTAAACAAGGAAAAGATTGTTGGCTTGCCGAAAATGCAGTCTTAACAGGAGATGTAGAAATGGGCGACGAATGTAGTATTTGGTTTCACGCAGTCATTAGAGGCGATGTGAATACCATAAAAATGGGTAACAAAGTCAATGTTCAAGACGGCGCAATCATCCACTGTACCTACGAACGCGCTGCGACAACTCTCGGGAATAATGTTTCAGTCGGACATCGCGCTATCGTTCATGGCTGTACTATACATGATAATGTTTTGGTAGGAATGGGGGCTATAGTCATGGACCATACTGTCGTCGAAAGCAATGTTTTAATAGCCGCAGGTGCGGTAGTTTTAGAAAATTCTCATCTCGAAAGTGGTTATATCTACGCAGGCGTTCCTGCTAAAAAAGTAAAAAAACTTTCTCCCGAAGCCTTCAAAGATAGTGTCGAACGCATCGCGAATAATTATGTAATGTATGCTTCGTGGTTTTAAAAAGGACTTATTCTATTCTGATTTGAATACCGTGTAACATAAGTTTATCAACATTTTGAAGGACTCTTTTTCGTTCTGGCTGCGTTAAAAAATATTACCGTAACTATGGCTATGCTAAGATTTTTTGCCTTTCCAAAACAAAAAATAGCCTTTTCAAAATATTAATCTACTTATGTTACACGGTATTGAAGACATTTTAATTTTAGTTTTCATTAAAAATTCCTTTCTTTGATTTCTAAAAATCATTCTTTGTCACATGCCACGGGATTTGTCAAAGAACCATAAAAATTAAACTTAAAAATTTGTCAAAACCGTCCACTGTCCGCCGTCTACCTTCTACCGTAGACATTCCTGCTATTCAAGTCGCTACACCGTATAGCACTGGGACAGGGTTTTATTGGGCGGAAGTAGGATTGTACGTGACTTGTGAACATATCGTGCGCGATAATCGCGAAGTTGTTATCCAACATATTGATGCTGAAAAACAGCCAGCTGAAGTTTTATTCACAGACCCAGTTTACGATGTCGCATTTTTAAAGACAAAAGAAAAAGAGATATTTGAGAAAGGAGTCATCGCAGATAAAGCCCCTGCTGGAGGTAGCGGATTAACATCATTAGGATTTACACCAAATACACATCTCAAAAAAGAAGAATTACGTCTTATTTCTCCAAATTTTCGTTATGAAGGTCGCGATTATTTTCTCTTAGATACAGAAATGGAAAGTGATTTTACTGGTGGTCCATTGACCGATGATGCAGGCAATATTGTCGGTATGAATATCGGTTTTTTTGCAGAGGAAGATTATCAATTAGCATTGTCTGCTTTGCAAATTCGTCAAGTTTACGAAGATTATAAATGCGGAGAAGATAAAATTGGGACACGCTGTTACAATTGTGAATACGTATTTTTTGAAGGAGAAGTAAAGAAAAATAAATGCCCAAATTGTAAGGATTATTTATTGCTGCCAAATAAGGCGAAGGAATTTCAACCTAATGGTGTTGGTTATACAATTGAGCGTTTGATTGAAAAATCGGGACACCAACCACGTCTTTCGCGTCGCGGGCCTAATAATTGGCAAATTCAGCAAGGCTCAGCTCGTGTAAATATTTCTTACTACGAAAAAAATGGATTAATAAGTGGAGATGCGCATTTGTGTCTTTTGCCAGAGGAGGAAACTGAAATTCTACAATTTTTATTAGAGCAAAATCACAAATTAGAAGGTCTAACTTTTAGTATTGACCACCACGATATTATTCTTTCCTTACTCATTCACGACCGCTACCTCAATGTAGAATCTGGTGTCAAACTCTTTCGACATTTATTAGAACAAGCAGATTATTTTGATAATATTTTAGTAGAAAAATATGGTGCGAATTGGTACGGCGACCAGCGTATTTTTGATTGACCCAGAGGTCACCAATCAATTTCATAAAGAACCAAAAAATCTTCTTTGCAAAAGAAAACAAAAATAATCGCCACCGTCACCAACGATTTATCCTACGACCAAAGGATGATACGCATCTGCACAAGTTTATCAAAGGCAGGCTACGAAGTCCAATTAGTTGGTAGGAAACGCGCTAATTCAAAACCTTTAACGCCGCAAGCTTTCCAACAAAAACGACTCAATTGCTATTTTGATAAAGGAAAATTATTTTATCTCGAATACAATATTCGCTTATTCTTCTTCCTCTTTTTTGCCCGCTTTGATATTGTCAATTCCATAGATTTAGACACCATCCTTCCTGGATTTTTTATTTCTAAAATAAAAGGCAAAACCTGCGTTTACGACGCACACGAATATTTCACCGAAGTACCCGAAGTCGTCACTCGCCCCAAAATTCAAAAGTTTTGGAAAAGTGTAGAAAAACTAACTGTTCCGCATTTGAAATACTGCTACACCGTCGGTGGGAGTTTAGCAGAGATGTTTAGCAAGGAATACAAAACACCTTTCGCTGTCGTTAGAAATGTTCCTTTTAAAATCAAAACATCAATCAAAACGCCAATAAATGATAGAAAAATCCTACTTTATCAAGGCGCACTGAACGAAGGGCGGGGTTTGGAACATTTAATAGAAGCGATGCAAGAGATAGAAGACGCAGAACTGCAATTGGCAGGCGAGGGCGACTTATCGCAAATATTGAGAGATTTAGTAAAAGAAAAAGGCTTGGAAGATAAAGTCACTTTTTTAGGTTTTGTCCTACCCAAAGACTTGCCTAAAATTACTGCAAGAGCGAATATTGGACTTAATTTATTAGAAAATAAAGGATTGAGTTATTATTATTCCCTCGCCAATAAAGCCTTTGATTATATCCAAGGACGAAAGCCGTCTATCAATATGGCTTTCCCAGAATATCAGCGCATCAATGACGAATACGGCACTTTTTGTCTCATAAATGATTTAAAAACTGACACAATTGCTACCGCACTAAAGCGTTTATTGACAGACGAAGAATATTATTTATCTTTGGTACAAAAGTGTGACGCGGCAGCAGATGTTTTTGTGTGGGAGAGGGAGGAAGAGGTGCTTTTGGATGTTTATAAATCGGTTGAAAATGGGCTATAAAAATGTTTGCATAAATTGTAAAAGAGTTGAAAGTTTAGGCACTAATTTTACTGATTTTAGAACAAGAACTTGTCCTGAATGCAAAGAACAGATGTATTTTGTCAATCATAAATTTAGACCTCCTAAAAAGTCAAATGAAAAATCGTGGGCTATCGTGAAATTTTTAATTGTAGGAGAGTATGATTTTCGAAGCACTTATTTGTCTTATCCAGAAAATCTGAAAGAAGCTGAGGAATTTATTGAGAAGTGGAGAATGTATTAGACTTGTTACCCAGATAAAAACCGTCATCTAAAAATATCCCCGATAGTAATCGGGACAGGCTTTTTCCCGCTATTTTCCCTTAAAAAATGCTTCAAGAGAGTGACTATTCAAGAATTTTTTAAAGAAAACTATCAAAAAA
>CAZQTE010000446.1:0-4828 GCA_964595615.1 uncultured Saprospiraceae bacterium | reverse complement strand
AGTTTTTGATTTACTAGTAGTATCAATTTTATAGTAGCAAAATGAAAGATGTTAGAATAAAAGAACTGTTCTATTCTAACATCTTTCGTATGAAACCTTGATAACTATATGATTGATTCCAAAATCCTCCCCTTCCTCATTTTCCTCTACTATCCCCTTTTCTACAAGAATTTATTCTAATAGACTTTATGAATGAGGTTGAGTGAGATTTAAACACCGCTATTTTGTTCTTAGTTTTCTTTTAAAAGAAGGATAATTGTTGATACTTTGACTGATTTTAAAGGGAAAATAAGGACAAAATAACAAGTTTAAATTCACTCAAATCTTGTTCATAAAGTCTAATAAGTAGTTATAATACTTACAAGTCATTTCGTTAAGAGATGAAATTTAATTTGGAAAATTTGAGAAGAAATAAACCAACTTGAGAAAACTTCTTAACTTCGTCATATCTTGAATACAACATTTGCCATCACAAACGTGCCAGAAACAATTCAAAATACCACTCTCGTATCCGAAAAAAATCGGGTATTACTCATCGAAGACAATCCGGGTGATGCTCGTCTTGTCGAAATATTACTGGAAGAAAGTGACTTAGTAAATTGTGAGATTACTCACCATGTTACTTTGACTGAAGGAAAACAAGAGTTAGAAAAGGGAGAGGAATTTGCTGCAGTTCTTTTAGATTTAACATTACCTGATAGTAGAGGTTTCGATACTTTGAAAAGTTTGATTACACGTTTCCCTTATCTGAATGTCATCGTCATGACTGGTCTTTCAGATAAAGCATTAGGCTTGGAAGCTGTAAAATTCGGTGCACAGGATTTCTTAGTTAAAGGAGCATTTGATGCGGACTTGTTAGCTAAGACTTTACGCTATTCTATACAAAGAAATGGCGTTTTAAAATCTTTGGAAGAAACACAAAGACTAGCGCATATCGGTAACTGGGAATATTCTCCAGAAAACCAACAGTTTGCGGCATCAGACGAGACTTACCGTATTTTTGGATTAAAACCCCGTCAAGATGTTTTCTCTGCAGAAGATATTCTAGCAGAAACAAATCCTTTTCATTTATTTCTCAATATCCATAGAGAAACAATCGCTGCAGGTGAAGAACTATCCAAAGATATAAAGATTCAACATACAGATGGGACTTCCCATTTCGTAAACATTCGTTGTAGTGTTAGTTTAGAGGGCGGCAGTTGGACTTCATCTGGTGTTATTCAAGATATTACAGAACGTAAAAAATCTGAACAAGAAATCATTAAAAGTCGTGAACGCTATCAGCACATTTTCACTAAGTCAAAAGATGCTATTTACATCTGTACTTTGGAAGGAAAAATGATTGACTTTAACGAAGCGACTACCTCTCTTTTTGGTATTAGCAAAGAGGAATTATTAGGAAAAGAAGACATGCATACGCTCTTCTATCCAAAGGAAAAAGTCAAGGAGTTACTGCTACAATTAAAGACACAACGCTCGGTTAAAGACTTCCCTATTGAAGTTACACACAAAGTAAATGAAGTACGCCAATGCCTCTTAACTGCCAATCTTTTGGTTACCGAAGACTTCATTGGTTACAACGGAATACTACGTGACATCACGGAATTAAAACAAGCCGAAAAATTAAGAAAAGCACGTGATTTTGCAGAGCAATCTGCAAAAATGAAAGAACAGTTCATCGCTAGTGTCAGTCACGAAATGCGGACGCCTATGAACGCGATTTTGGGTATGAGTAATATCTTGTATCAAATGAATTTGGGCGAAGAACAACACAATCTTGTCAGCTCTATTAAACAATCGTCTGAGATTTTATTGGGAATTGTTAATGACATCCTAGAAGTCAGCACCATCCAAAATGGAAAAGTAGTATTTGAGAATAAAGGCTTCAATATCAGGGAGTTACTTGACAATATGATGAGCGTCATGCAATATAAGGCGCAAGAGAAAGACCTTTATTTTCAGGTTATCATGGATGATAGTATTCCGAAAATATTGAATGGTGACAAATTACGCTTGAGTCAAATTTTGTATAATTTGGTGGGTAATGCTATCAAATTTACGGATAATGGCTACGTCAAGGTTTACGTTAAAAAGATGAACGAAATATTAGATAGCGTTCAATTAAAGTTCATTGTTGAAGATACAGGAATTGGTATTCCAGAAGAGAAAATTGATGCTGTATTTGAGACCTTTACACGTATTCGTACGAAAGAAAGATTGTTTGAAGGAACTGGTTTAGGATTGTCGATTGCCAAAAATTTAGTAGAGCAACAAGGGGGAAAAATTGGAGCAACATCTATCTTAGGCGAAGGTTCTAAGTTCTTTTTTGACCTATTAATCGAAGTAGGAACCGAGTCTGATACTAAAATTCCTGAGAACGAAGAAATTGATTACGACGATAATAATACATTCAAATTACTATTGGTTGAAGACCATAAAATGAATCAACTTGTTGCTCGTAAAACCTTGGAAAGAAAATTCCCTAATGCAGAATTAACTATTGCAGACAATGGTCAAATTGCAGTTGAAATTTTAGCAGAGCGGACTTTTGATTTGGTGTTAATGGACATTCAAATGCCAATAATGGACGGCTACGAAGCGACGACGCATATTCGTAAAAATATGCCTCAATTAAATGATTTACCAGTCTTAGCAATGACCGCTCATGCACACATTGCTAAAGACAAACAATATCTTGAATATGGTATGGATGATTACGTATTGAAACCATTTAAACCAGAAGATTTGTTTTACAAAATTAAAAAATACATCACACAAGGAAGGTAAAGTTGAAAAGTTATAGAGTTCTAAAGTTACAACTCTTACTTGTTCGAGACAACTCATAAAACTTTACAATTCTCTAACCTTACAATTTTAAAGTGTTCCCCCTGTTGAAAACATTATAAAACTATGTATAATTATATCAATTTAGATTACATCGACTTGATGACTGACGGCGATAATGACATGAAAGCAACTATGTTAGAGATGCTTTTAGAAGAAATGCCAGCAGAGATTGAAAAAATGAAAGCCCACTCAGAGGCGCAAGAATGGGAAGACCTTTTTAAAGCAGCACATAAAATGAAATCAACTTTATCATTTATTGGTAATGATAATATGACTCAGGCTAATATTTCAATGGAACATAATGCCAAGCACGAAGAAAATCTTGACCAAATACCGCAGTATCTTGAAGTTTTAGAAAATACTTATTTAAATGCGGTTTTGGAGATACAAGCAGCGATTCAGGCTGCAAATAATTAAGTTTTACGCTTAAAAATCCTAATCTTTGGGCTTTTAAGTTATAGTTATTGTGTTATTGGTTATTGCCCTATTGTGCTATTGGTTATTTTATAAAATAATCAACAACACAATATCTAATAACCAATTATCAATAATCCAATCACCAGAACATGAAAGGAATAATTTTAGCAGGTGGACTCGGCACACGTCTCTATCCGCTCACTTTAGCAGTGAGTAAGCAGATGATGCCAGTCTATGATAAACCTATGATTTATTACCCTCTATCGACTCTAATGTCTGCGGGTATCAACGAAATACTTATCATTTCATCTCCACGCGATTTGCCTGGTTTTGAGAAATTATTAGGCGACGGAAGTGAAATTGGATGTAAATTCAGCTATGTCGTACAACATGACCCTAATGGTCTCGCTCAAGCCTTCGTTTTGGGTGAAGATTTCATCGGAAATGATGGTGCAGCACTTATCTTAGGAGATAATATTTTCTATGGTGCGAATATGGATAAAATCATGCAAAATAGTATGAATCCAGACGGTGGTGTTGTCTTTGCTTATCAGGTTGCAGACCCAGAGCGCTATGGCGTCGTTGAGTTTGACGAAAATTTCAAAGCTTTGACCATTGAAGAAAAGCCATCTAAGCCTAAGTCAAATTATGCTGTTCCAGGTTTGTATTTTTACGACAACAGTGTTGTGGAAGTAGCTAAAAATCTTAAGCCATCTGCTCGTGGAGAGTATGAAATAACAGATGTCAATAAGCACTATTTAGAAGCTGGCAAACTGAAAGTAGGTGTATTGGGACGTGGTACTGCGTGGTTGGATACAGGAACTCATAAGTCACTTATCCAAGCAGGACAATTCATCGAAGTTATCGAAGACCGCCAAGGTTTGAAAATTGGATGTATTGAGGAAGTAGCACACCAAATGGGCTTTATAGATGATGCTCAATTGGAAAAATTAGGTCATAAATACATCAAGAGTGGTTATGGTGAATACTTACTTAATTTATTGAAATAGTAAGCAATCACAGGTACAAAAATAAAAAGCGATGCTTCGAGTTAATTCTCAAAGCATCGCTTTTTTTATGAAGGTGTTGTCATTTCACGCACCTTTCGTCCTAAACTCACTAAAGCCTCTGGCGCATTTCGTTTATGAAAAATGACAGATTTAGCTTGATAACGCAATGTCGTTTTTGGTAAATCGCGTGCACCTGTCAGATAACTTGCTTCTAAGTCACGAGCAAAAGCTGCATTTGCCAATACTTTTAATTCTTCGCGTTGTGACTTGCTTAAATTTAGCGTTTTCGGACTTTCACCACGTACATCTATACTAACCTTTCCTTCACTATCAATACTTATTTCAGTCGGCTTCATTCCTCGTGTTCCTCCTTGCTTGTAATAAAGCATTTCTGAACTTGGAGCAGCAGCAGCCCATGATTTTTCCTTGTGACTTTTGACAAAAAATACACCTGCTATCGCTGCAACGACTAATCCTATTATTACTTCCATTTTGTGTTATTTTGTTATTGTGTTGATTGGTTGATTAGTTCATTTGACAAACTGGTAATCAAC
>CAZQTE010000445.1:0-4835 GCA_964595615.1 uncultured Saprospiraceae bacterium | reverse complement strand
CTATTGTATAATAGCGTCTCTATACCTTTTTTGCTTTGGACTGTGGTTATTGTGATTGGAAAATCTCTATTATCGGTCATTCAAAATTCTTCATCCAACATTCAAAATTAACTTTTCTGTGCTGCACGGTAGTCTATTGCTGTTGAAATGTAGTAGAGAATGGCTAAAATGGGAGGAACGGCATAGGCTACGGAAGTGAGCGTTTCTTGCTCGATAGTACCGTAATAAGTTAAATATCCAGCTAATAGCATCCATAAAAAGACCAGAAGAAAGTAATAAATGCGCATTTTATTCCTATAGAATACGAGCAAAATAATTGCACTAATGACTTGCCAAATACCTACGGGCATGAGAAACCAAGCTGCATCAACAAGGGAAGATTGGATAATGATGATAAAACCCATTATCGTCTGAAGATAAAAATCCGCTTGGAGGAATTTTGTTGCTTTGTTCATGTGCTCGCTTTGTCTTTTGCGAGTAAAGTTAGGAAAAGCAAATGACAGAAAGGTGAATTGGAGTAAAATTTATTAGATGTTTTGTTCGCTTTTATTATAGCTCAATATCCAAAATCTCATCCATTTCCTCTCGACTCACAGTTCTGTCGTCTTTTATCAATAGACTTTATGAATGAGGTTTAATAAGTAATATTTTAGCATAATGGTAAAATCTCAAATACCTACGCAAGCGGAAGCAATGTGACATAGAATAAATAAACAATCTTTGAAGATTTAAAATTAACTCCCCAACTCTAACTGATTCTTCACCAAATTATAGTAAGACCCACGCAAATTCGTCAATTGCTCATGTGTGCCTACTTCCACGATTTTACCCATTTCTAATACGACAATCTGATCAGCATTTTTTACCGTACTCAAACGGTGTGCAACGACAACCACAGTACGCCCCT
Organism: uncultured Saprospiraceae bacterium; assembly: GCA_964595615.1. Classification (GTDB taxonomy): domain Bacteria; phylum Bacteroidota; class Bacteroidia; order Chitinophagales; family Saprospiraceae; genus JAHDCG01. The sequence goes on along the minus strand of CAZQTE010000445.1, from coordinate 3,928 downwards.
TAAAAAACTCATCTAAATTGCGCATAATCACACGCTCATTCTTCGCATCTAGAGAGTTAGTCGCCTCGTCAAAATAAAGGAAATCTGGATTTTTATAAACCGCACGTGCTATCAACAAGCGTTGTTTTTGACCCTGGCTCAATCCATTCCCTTTTGCCCCAATCATCGTATTATAACCCAACGGTAAATTTTCAATAAACTCTTGAATATTTGCTGTTTTAACAGCTTTTAATAAGCGATTTCTATCGACTTTGCGCGTTGTGTCTTCGTCACTTTCTGCGATGTTATTTGCGATTGTATCCGAGAAAATATAACCATCTTGCATCACCGCACCACAGGAAGAACGCCATTGTCTACGAGGGATATTTTCTAAATGGATACCGCCCATTTTAATTTGTCCTTCTGTTGGGTTATAAAAACCAAGTAATAGTTTGACCAAAGTAGTCTTACCACTACCACTTGTACCTACTATGGCAGTTATTTTTCCTTTAGGGATAACCAAATTCACATCTTTCAAGACATAATCCGACAACTTATTGTAGCGAAAACTAACATTCTCAATATTCAAATCTGAAGCCTCAGGAAGAATAGATCCCGTCATCCTAACTGCACCTTCTTCATCTTTTATCTCTTCATCTTTCATCTGGTGGATTTCTCCCAGACGTTCCATACTAATTCGTGCATCCTGAGCTGTACGCGCAAATTGAATAAATTGGGTCAAAGGACCATTTAACTGTCCTACAATATATTGAACAGCCAAGAGCATACCCAATGTCATTTCTCCCTTAATAACTGCTGTAGCCGCTACGAAAGTGATAATTATATCTTTTAATTGAGTAATAAAAGTCGCTCCAATATCTTGGTATTGAGTAATTTTTAATGAGCGAATATTAGCCCTGAATAATTTAGCTTGAATATTTGCCCATCTAAATCTATGCTTCCGCTCACTGTTTTGCAGTTTGATTTCCTGCATTCCTTGTATTAACTCTATCAGCGCGTGTTGATTTTCTGCTCGTTGTTCAAATAGCATATAGTCAACCTTCTCTCGTTTTTTCATGAACATCAAAATCCATGCAACATAAAGCACCGAAGCAATTACGAAAATCAAGAATATTTTGAAATTATAAAGCCACAAAACAGCACTAAAAACAAGCATGTTAAAAGCAGAAAATAGAACAGTTAGCGAAGAGGTTGTCAAGAATTGTTCAATACGACTATGGTCTCCAATACGTTGAAGCAAATCTCCAATCATTTTTTTATCGAAATACCCAATTGGTAATTTCATTAACTTTATCAGAAAGTCCGTTATGAGTGAAACATTGACTCTCGCCCCAATATGCAATAGTATCCATGATTGTAAAAATTGCACAGCGGTCTGACTGGCAAAGAGCATCAACTGAGCAATCAAAATCAAGTAGATGAAATCAATATCTTGATTTTGAATACCAATATCGACAACAGCTTGTGTTAAAAATGGAAAGATTAATTGGAAAAAAGTTCCTAAAAGTAAGCCTAAAACCAACTGAATTAACAGTTGACGATAAGGACGCAAATAGCGCAATAAGAATGAAAGTCCTGTTTTCTTTATTTCTTCGCCTTCTTGAGCATAAAAATCAGGTGTCGTCTCAAAAAGCATCGCAATGCCCGTCCCACCTGCATCACTCACCCATTTTTTGATAAACTCCGCATGTGTGAGTTTCATTTTACCTACGGCAGGGTCTGCAATCCAGATATAGCGTGCGCTTGTCTTATATACAACAACAAAATGAATTCCTTTCCAATGCACAATACAAGGAAGAGGAACCTCGAAAAAATCAGGTTGTTCTTCATCTTGACTCCGAAATGGAATCTTAATTGCCATTGTCCGAAAACCAATCGTCTCCGCTGCTTCGCCAATTCCTTGCAGAGAGACACCTTCCCTGTCAAGGTAGCTTATCTCACGAAGGTATTGCAGACTGTATCTTTTGCCGTAAAACTCAGCAATCATACGAATACAGGTCGCCCCACAATCCATTGCGTCCAACTGTCTGTAAAACGGAAAGGCTTTTGCCATTTATAAAAATGAAGTATTAACTATGAAATATGAACGATATAGAATATTCGTTTTTTGTGTGTAGCTGAAATATTGAATCTATCTGATAAATTGTCTTTCTATTTTCTCATATGTTTAACAAACCGCAAAATAGAAAAATCCCGTTGAAAAATGTCTTTCAACGGGATTTTTTATGTGCAGAATAATTGCACTTTTAATCTGTCGTTTAATAATTAACAGTAATCACGAGTATTAATCAAGTATACTCGTTAAGGTCAATTAATAACTAATATTAGAAACGAGGACAGTAAACACCGCGGCGGTCTAAGTTACAGATTTTGTAAATTAGAGCGAATTCGAAACCACCATTTGCGTTACTTGCTACATTTAAATCTGAGATGTTGATATCGTAACTAAAGCCAAGGCTAAAGTTATTGTAATCAAAACGAGTAGATACAATCATTGCATCAGATAAAATACCTGAAGATAATTTACTTGCTAAACGTGTCCATAAACCTAACTGGAATGCTTGGTAATTACGGCGGTTACCGTTTAATAAAAATTTCAAACTCGTACCTGTATTCAATTGGAAAGAAGGTCCTTGCTTCATCGCGATGATACCTGGTACTAAACCAACACGGTCAGATAACAAAAATTCACCACCTGCATGGAAAGTGAAACGACTGTATAAATCATCAACCTCTCCTGCATCTTGACGAAACGACTGATTTGCACGGTTTAAGTGGTTGAATGAACCACCAAAGTACAAGTTATTGTTTTCATCGAAAGTTGAAAACCACAACAATCCTGCTGCCATATCAGCAAAGATGAAATTTGGCTGAAAATCTTGCTCGAAAGTAGGTAATGTTGAATCCCAACCACCTTGACCGTCGTGCTGTGTACCCCAACGTAAATTGATAAAATTGATACTACGTTGAGCAATACCGCCTTCAGCACCCACTACAAGATAGTGTGATTTTTTACGGTAGCCTCCCATTTTCTTACTATAAGAAGCAGATAATTTTCCTGTCAAGGTAGCGAATTCACTAGCTCCTGCTTTATCTCCCCAAAATGTACCCCCGATACCGAAGAAGTCGTTACGACCTACAGCAATACGCTGGTCATAAGAAACATTATAAGTTCTGAAAGAATTGCCTCCAAGGACAGAACCCCATTGGTTACGATAATTCGCAGTAAGGCGAATGTTACAGTTCATTACTCCCGTTAACGCCGGATTGAGATTCAACGGCGACATATAAAATTGCGAGAAGTGAATGTCTTGCGCACTTAAGGATAATGAGGAAAGTCCAATGGCACACAATAATAATAGTAGTCTGAGTCTTTTCATGAACATCTTTATTTGACCTTTCTTGGTTAATGTAGTATTTCAAATCGGGAGCTGCTCTCAATAAATGTGAGGCTATATCTGACAATGATTCTTTTAAAAATTTTCGCTTCTAATTAAATCATATTTTTTACTTGCCTACACTTTGAACTACAATATTAAGGAAAGTGTGTGAATGAAAACAGTTTTTGTCTGTTAATCTTTTCTTTTTAACGTTATTTGTTCTCTTTCCGTCAGAAAAGGAACGCTAAAACGCCAATATTGAATGAAATATTTTATTTATTAAAATATTTTTCATCTAATTCTTCTTTGCCAATACTTTTATCTTGGCTACATCTTTCATTTCTAAAGATACAAGAGTAACGAAATTCGCTGCCGCTTATATTCGAATTTTATTAGGAATAGAACGAAATGTATAGTATTTAGCAAAACGTACTTTCGTATCTTCTGATTTAACGATGCAATAATAGCTTAGAATCCATATAGTTTACTCGGAATTCGGATACTATCGCTAATATGGGGATAAAAAAGGGGAGATAAAAATAAGATTA
>CAZQTE010000444.1:0-4850 GCA_964595615.1 uncultured Saprospiraceae bacterium | reverse complement strand
GACGGACTTATTGTTTTGTCGTTACTTAGTCGTATTTCTTTTCAAAACAAAACGAAATAACCTTGGGGAAAAATGCGTCATCCTAATTATGCAGCGGAGCAATCGATTTGGATAGTTTTTTACTTTTTTAGTGTGGCGGCGACGGGGCATTGGATAAACTGGTCTGTGGTGGGATGTTTGCTTTTACTGGTTTTATTTAAAGGCAGTTCTGATTTTAGTGAGGAAATTTCTGCGGGCAAATACTCTGATTATAAGGAGTATCAAAGGACGGTTGGGCGATTTATTCCTGGGGTGAAATAAGTGTTACTTAGTCTAGTGTCATTTAGGGTCATTAAAAATCTGCAAATATCTACATATCATGGCGCTCCCAATAATTCTGGTCTTCGGTTTCTTCTAAAAGAGTCAAGTAATTTATGTAGCGTAATTCACTAACTTCACCAGTTTCGACCGCTTCTTTTACTGCACATTTAGGTTCGCTGCGATGTAGGCAATCTCCGCCAAATTTACATTCCGAACTCAATTCAAAAAACTCCAAGAAATTGTGAGCGATGTCTTTCTTTTCTAAATTATTGAAGGAAAGCATTTTGATACCAGGGGTGTCAATGATAGAACCCCCAAAGTCTAATTCATGCATTTCTGCAAAGGTCGTCGTGTGCTGTCCTTTCCCTGAATGTTCTGATATTTCGTAAGTCCAAATATCTAAATCTGGTTGAACTGCATTTACTAAAGTAGATTTTCCGACGCCTGATTGTCCCGCTACCAAGCTTACTTTATCTTTTAAAAGGTCTTTAATTTCTTGAATTCCTGTTCCTTTTTCCGCAGAAGTCAACTTAACTGTATAGCCAATTTTTTCATAAATTCCTTTCAGATAAGCATACATTGCCATGGCGTCTTCATCATAGACATCTGCTTTATTGAAAACAATAATTGTAGGAATATTATAAGGTGCTGTTGTTAAAAGAAAGCGGTCGATAAAACCTTGCTTAAGCATCGGTTGAACAATCGTCATGATGATTATCGCTTGGTCAATATTAGAGGCTAATAAATGGACTTCGTGTTTTCTGCGCGGAGATTGACGGACGACGTAATTGGTGCGATTTAAGACCTTTTTAATTTTTCCGATATTCTCATCTTCTTCATAAGAGACTTCGATATCAACCAAATCGCCAACAGCGACAGGATTAGTAGTTTTTTTCTTAGTCAAACGGATTTTACCTACGATGCGACTACGCAAGATTTCACCTTCTTCTGTCTTGACCCAATACCATTTACCCGTTGATTTGACTACTGTTCCTTGCATTTAATATTAAGTTGACTACTGATTTTTGTATTATCGTATAAATTATTCAATCTAAATCTGATGCAAACTTAACCCAAGTTCGTTGAAAAGAGTTCAATTATTCAGAATAAAGCTCAGATTGTGCAAAGAACTGCCTTTTTTTTCATTGCATACAAACATTCAACTATATTTGTGCTACCAAACAGAAAATTGAATAAAAGAAAGGGCAATCAAACATAAACATTACTCACAAATCGAATCCCCCAATTTCGGTAAAACCGACCTGTTTACATGACTAACAATCAATTATTAGTTTCCTTACAAGAAGCAAAAAATACTGGCAAAAAGAAATTTGCCGTCCTTGTTGATCCCGATAAAATGAGCATGGGAAATATGGATGAAATAATTAAATTAGCAGTCGAAGCTAAAGTTGATTATTTTTTTATCGGAGGTAGTTTGATTGTGAATAATATGTTAGACCAATGTTTGACAGATATTAAAGAGAAGTGCGATATTCCTACCATCTTATTTCCTGGTAATAATTTTCAGTTGAGTTTTAGAGCCGATGGAATTTTATTCCTGTGTTTAATCTCTGGTAGAAATCCTGAATTACTCATTGGAAATCACGTTTTAGCTGCACCATATTTAAAAATCTCTCCTTTAGAAATTTTGCCGACAGGCTACATATTGGTGGATGGAGGTATTCAGACGACGGTACGCTACATCAGTAACACGAACCCAATTCCTCACGCAAAGGACGATATTGCTCTTTGTACAGCCTTAGCTGGTGAAATGTTAGGACAAAAACTAATGTTTATGGACGCAGGTAGTGGCGCAAAAACGCCTGTGAGTACAAGTATGATAGAAGCAGTAAGTAGCGCAGTTTCAGTTCCTTTGATTGTTGGTGGAGGGATTTCAACACCAGAAAAAGCATTGGCAAATGTCAAAGCAGGCGCAGATGTTATCGTCGTTGGAAATGCAATTGAAAAAGATGCGAGCCTAATAAAAGAAATTGGCGAAGCGATTCACTCTATGAATGTATAAATCCAAATCTACTCGTCCCGCAAAATAAATCCACTCCCATGCACATTAACAATTTTGATGCGTGGGTCTGCAGCCATGTATTTGCGTAGGCGAGAAATAAACACGTCCATACTCTTTCTATTAAAATAATCATTCTTTCCCCAAATATCTTTTAATGCAGTCGCGCGGTCAGTTAAGTTTCCTTTGTTTTTACAAAGCATTAATAGCAATTTTGATTCGCGTTCTGTTAGATAACGGTCTTCTTCTTTGATGCTTAATTTTTGATTTTTTTGGTCAAAGGTGTAGTTGCCAATCTCGTAAATAACCGCATTGGGTGTTGCATCAACTGTTTGCGAACGACTTAATACCGCATTGATACGTGCTACTAATTCTTCCTCATCCACAGGCTTTTTAATATAATCATCTGCTCCCAGATTGAAGCCTTTCAAGACATCAACCTTTAGTGATTTTGCCGTTAAGAATATAATAGGCATCGCCTGATTTTCCGTTTTTATCTTTTCTGCCAGTGTAAAACCGTCTGTTCCTGGCATCATGACATCCAAAATACACAAATCAAAGGGACGTTCCATAAAATCTTTCCATGCTTTCTTCCCGTCTTTTGCCCAATGAATATTGAAACCTTTCATCTCTAAATATTCTTTGAGAATATAGCCAAGTGTTTCGTTGTCTTCTGCTAAGAGTATTTTTTTCATTTGATTGGTATTTTAATAGTGAAAGTAGAACCTTCATGCAAAACGCTTTCCACGCTTATAATGCCGTCATGCCTCTTAATAACTTGTTGGACATAGCTTAGACCTAAGCCAAAACCTTTTACCTCATGTAAGTCACCCTCTCGAACTCTATAAAATTTCTCAAAGATGTGTTTTTGATTTTCTTTTGATATTCCTTTCCCATTGTCTCTTATTTTTATGATATAAAAATTGTCAATGGATTGAGTAGTTATTTTAATATGTAATTTTTCTTTGTCATTATATTTTTTTGCATTCTCTAAAATGTTTTTGATGACATTTTTAAAGTGCGTTTTATCGATAAGCGTGATAGTATTTTTTGTATCGAAATTTGTTTCTAATTCTGTATTTTCTCCCTCTAATTCTTTCTTATAAGTTTCTACGATTTTCTTTAAAAATGCTTCCATCTCTATCTCTTCTTTGTCCATAATATACTTTCCACTATCTAAAGATGCTAGCTCTAAAACAGCGTCAATGTGCCCTTGCATCTTTTCATTTTCAATTTGAATCAGTTTCAAATATTCTTTGGGTTTTTCAGTAGACAAATCATTTAAATACTGCTCTAGCATCTTACTTGCTAAAGAAACTGAAAAGACAGGCGTCTTTAATTCATGTGTAAGATTATTAATAAAGTCATTCTTAATCTCTGCTAATTTTCGTTGCTTATTAATTGAGCTTAGCAACCAAATACAACAGGCTGCTAAGAGTAGCAAAAAGAGGATAGAAGAAAAAATCAGTATTTGTAATTGCTTTAATAAATACTCAAAAGTGTTTTTGATTTGTAATCGTAAAAGAAGTTGACAATTGCATTTTTTTGAAACGTTCCCTGTTAAATAATGAGAATATTGGCTGAATTTGGAATGAGTTATATCGAAATCTGGACTTCCAAAATAGACTCCCAAAGACTGTCCTGGAGGCGTTACTGCAAAATTAAAGTTTGCGCTTGTTAAGCCTCTTTTATCGATACTTTCTTGGATGATTTTTACGAACTTGTATGTCAAACTTGTTTTTATAGAATCCTTTTCTTCTTGTTTGATTAAAGGTGCTGTCGAGATCAAATTCGCAATATCCGTTGCTATAAAGTCTTCGGTGTTGAGCTTTCCTTTTATTTCTCTCATTGCATTCTCTACTTTCTTATCTAAGTTTGTTTTTTGTAGTGCAAGTCCAGTAATCAACAGACGGTATTGTACAAAGGCGAGACCACCAAGTGATAAGATAATTAGAAATATGACAATACGATTTTTGATAGTTGTTGATTTGAAATTAGAAAGAACAAGAATAGAACGTGCGAAAATAGAATTTATAAGTTCCAAAAAGGTAGTTTAACCAATCATTTGCTTTTGCTAAACTTTTGTTGTCTGAAAACGATGCTGAATGAGCTTACATTTGTATCACAAAATGAGTATTCAGATTTAGTTAAACGTAGAATAAGCAGATACATTCGCAGCAAATTTCTTATTAATTTTGACATTTTTAAAGCTTTGCTGAAAACACAACACTTCGAATGTTTCTGTTTATTCTTTTTGCTTTCAGCGTCTTTTTTCTCGCCTTTATCGAAAATTTCCCTTTTCATATTCTTTTTTTCCTTTATATTGCGTTTGTCAACAGGACAATAATAAAAACCTTTCTCTATTAAATCGTCTCGTTGCGCGGGACAAGTTGTGACTGGAAAAAAGTGAAAAGCTAAAATCAAGTAATAACTTAGTTTTTTATATCACTTTCACACGATTTGACGGAGAACTATAAAAACAATATAATCATGATAAGAAGTATCATCAAACTTGGAATGTTACTCGTAG
>CAZQTE010000443.1:0-4863 GCA_964595615.1 uncultured Saprospiraceae bacterium | reverse complement strand
TCCCGCGCCATCCCTTGCAATCGACGTTCCTCCCCAATATTCTCAATCCTTTCCAACAAACTCGGTGCCTCCTTAATCTCCACCAAAGTATGATATGCCATTCCAAAACCCACCATTAAAATAGCAAAGATTAAATGCAAAAAGAACATTGCGATACCCGTCAAAAAGATAGACGAAATATTATTCATCGTCTCTTCTTCAAAGTTTAAATTCATTCCAATAAAATCAAAAATGAAATAAAAGACCAGACTATCAGAAAGCATAAAAGTCAACATTCCTAGTAAAATCAAAGTAAGAGACAAGCCTAAAATACGCCAGAATGAGCCTCCTAAAAGTTTAAATAATCTTCCAAAACCAGCAAAAACGTGCTTTTGTTCATAGACCATGATATACATCCAAACCATGAGTAATGGTAAAACTGCAATTCCGAAAAAGTAAACGAAGCCTTCATTAATTGAAAGAAAAAACGCGATAGCTGCAGCAGGAACGAGCATCTTGCTAAATTGTAAAAACTGCCAAGAGAATTTTTTATTTTGTTCTTTCGGGATAAATGTAGGATTAGTTTCCTTTAGTAAAAGTTGGAAAACATAAGTGCCGACCAATGATATTGTCAATGTATTGACAGCTATCAAAAGAGGAATTTGCTCATTAGCAAAGAATTGTCCTGCGACTCCTAATGAGCCAAAAAACAATTGCATAATCATCATTATAAATTGATATGCACCAGGTTCTGCACTTGCCATGAAACTTGAAAACTCAAAAGTATCAGCAGGAGAACTTTCACTCAAAAAGAAAGCTGTAATTAAATAAACTGCGGTAACGCCAGCAGCAATTGTAGTCAATTGTCCTAAATATTTTCCTGCAAAAACAAAGACATCCGAAAAGATAGCACCATTTGATTTGATGCTATTAAATTCTAATTTTTGGGTATTGTCAGGGGACAAATGAGAATGCCGTAAGTCCGATTGAAAACCACGCTTTGCCTTCATCCAAGGATAATAGACAAAGTAGAAAAGAATAAAAGCTAAACAAGCCAAAATAAACAGAAAACGAATGGCATCAGGCGTCTCTGTATATCGTGTAAAATAGCCTTCAATAAAACCTGCTAAAATAATAATCGGAGTAATGCCCACCATAATTTTTAAACCCCGACGCGCAGAAATCTGAAAGGCTTTAATACGCGAAAGCGTCCCTGGAAAAACCAAGCCGCGTCCCATAGTTAAACCTGCTGCACCTGCGATGATAATGGCGGATATTTCGAGTGTTCCGTGTGTCCAAATAGTCAGGAAAGACTCCCAAAAAAGGTCTTGTTCCACAAAGAAATACTGGAACGCTCCAACCATTATCCCATTCTTTATCATTATTAAAATCGTCCCAATTGCGTAAATTGCTCCCATCGCAAAAGTCATCAAAGCCACTCGAAGATTATTGGCGGCGATGTGTGCAAACATTCCACCTTCATCCCTTGCTTTGTAAACTGCCATCGGGTCGTTATTTTGGATATTTTCGAGTGTCATATCTACATAACTATCTCCCAAAATAATCCGCACAAAATCTTCATCCATATAACAGGACAGCACACCAATCGCCATTGATAAGGTAAAAACTAAAAAAGAAATCCAGAATTCTTTCCTTGATTCATAAACAATCTGCGGTAAACTTTCCAAGACAAAATGCTTCAATCTTCCTTTTTTCCGTTTCCTATTTTTGTAAAGACTAAAGAAGATTTTTTGACCTAATCCATTCAAATATACCCGCACCGAACGATTTGGGTAGAAAGTTCTGGCATAGGAGAGGTCGTCTGTCACTTGGACAAATAAGTCATTCAGTTCCTCGGGATTTTCCGAATTCTTTTCGAGCGTTTTTTCAAAGCCCGTCCACTTTTTTGTGTTTTGTTTTATGAATTTAGTTTCGCGCATTTTATAGAAGATTGATATGCCATATTTTCAAAATATGGCATATCTTTTTAGGTGAAAGTTTACTACTTTTTCAAAGAAAATATGCCATATCTCTAAGATATGGCATATTAGGAATTTACCCGTCCGAAGCACGGATTTTTGTTGTACGCTGTATCCAGCAAGGTATTTTATAATCTGCCCCTACTTTTAGAGAGCGGATAAAAATATCTTCCCTGTTAGGCATATATTGAGAGTAACGGTTGATAAATTTATTCGCTTCTGGCGCAGCGGTAGGGTCAATACTTTTTGCTTTATACCACATATCCAATGCTGCCCAAACAACAACTTGACTTCTCCAACCAGTTCCTGAACCGCATAATGGTCCACTCGAAGCATACATACGACCGATGAGTAAATAAGGCTCTCCCCAACTGCCACGAATACTTGCAGCTTGTTCTGCGTATTTACGTGCTTGCGGGAAGTTCTTTAGGTGAGCGTAGTATATTTTAGCGACTAAAAGTGTGTATTTTGCTTTCTTTGTTATATCTGTTTCTTCTGCAGCTTTTTGTTTGAAACAGTCGATAGCCTCACGGTATTCTCCATCTTGGAGCATTGTATAGCAACTTGGAGTTCTTGGGTCGACTACTACATAGCAATCTTTACTATATTTATCAAAAACTTCCTTGTATTGAGCAGAGTTTTCAGGAGTACATCCACCATATTTCATGCGGCTCAATGTCGTTAATACATTATCACAATCACTTGGGTTTTCTTGATATTCTGCATAGTATTTATCAGAAAAATAAGTACAATCATAAAAACCTTTAATACGTTCAAAATACTCCAATCGCTCAGGCATATATCTTTTGATTTCTGTGTAACGTTCGCATTCTCTTCCTTTACATTCTGCTACTTGCTTCGCCAATGCGCGATTTAAAATATCTACATATTTCTTTGCCTCCGCATCGTCAATTTTTTTCTCATTATGCATATCTACAATCAAAGCCGCAAAAGGATTGAAAGTGAAATAAGGCATGTCTTCTCCGTCAGTATCAATGACTTTTTTAAATAAATTATAAGTTTCTTCTTTTGTCGAGCGATGTGGATATTTGTAGAAAAGGTCAAAAGCTTTACGTCCGTCAGAGTAACTTCCGTCAGAATAACAGCGGTCTATCTCTGCATAAATTTCAAAAATTTTATCAATGTATTCGTTGATTTTCGTGCTGTCTTGCGTTTGGCTAATGAAGTATTCATTAAAATAAATACCGTCAGCATAGACAGTATTTCTTTTCCCGTCCGCAGCTGGTGCTTTGGCATAAACTTTTTTCCAACGCTCGTAAGCATCCATAGTTTCGCCTGCTTTCATCATGTCGCGGTAGATGACATATTCCGTTTCCATTTCGTCTGCTTCTTGGAATGGCAGGTCAGAAAACTTAGGACAAGGACTTAAATTTTCTTCGACAGGTGGGGGAGTAGGCGTAGTAGTTTCTACTGGTTTTTCAGCGACTTTTGGTGTCTTTGGTGTACAAGACACGATGAGTAAGGCTAATAAAAAGCTTGTTAGTAATCCAATTTTAATTTTCATAGTCAAGAATATTTATTTGAGAAGAGATGCTAAGGATTGTTATAAGTTATTTTTTAAATAATCCTAAAGCCCTAAAGATAAGCATTTTGGCAAAAAGAGGAGAGGAACCATGAAAAATGAGTGGAATAAATTCAAATGTAGATTTAAAAACAATACCTTCCTGAGAATTTTGTCTCAAGAAGGTATTATCGATAGGTCTCAATTTTTGTGAGTACTTTTATTCTGCAGGAACAAATTTCATTGAGATACTATTCACACAATGCCGTGTATTTTTAGCCGTAAAACGTTCCCCTTCAAATACATGACCTAAATGTCCATCACAATTATTGCAAACAATCTCTATGCGACGACCGTCTGCATCAGGTACACGTTTGACAGTACCAGGTAGTATTTCATCATCGAAACTCGGCCAACCACAGTTACTTTCAAATTTATCATTGCTACTATACAATGGGGCTTCACAACGGCGGCAAACATAAGTTCCTGCCGCTTTATTGCTGGTATATTCACCAACGAAAGGTGCTTCTGTTCCCTTGTGTTCGATTACGCGTGCCTCTTCGGGCGTTAATTTATTCCAAGCCATTAGATTATTTTGTTGTTAACTAATACTTTCTCTGATGTCATTCATCACTTTTAAAATTCGGTAGTGGGTCAAAATGGTGGATGCTCACGTGGTGACTTAAAGTCACCTTGTGAGTAAAAGTTATGCATCAGTTGTTTTCACCCACTACCTAAAATTTAAATAAATTTTTGTTACAGTGTATTAAACACTTCTATACTATAAGAAAGTTTAAATATCACTGATGAAAATATCGATTGAAAGATTTTTTTCTAAGAAAGTAAAAAAAATAAAAAACAAATTAATAAATTAATATATGAATAAGTCATTGTTGAGCAGAGAAATAAATATAATATATGATTTTAGCTTCTAATTTGTTTTAATTATTTGATAATCAATATGTTGTATTAGTGCTATTTATTCATAGAAAAATTATACATTTGTGTTTAAATTTCTTACAAACTTACGACATAACTTACCTTTTTTACAACAACGGACGGAATTCTTTCCATCCCCTTTCCGTGTTGGCACATTACAAAACATTATTATTTAGATTGTTTCGGCTTTTGTTCTACAAAATTATCCTCCGCTTTTACTCCCTTTTTTAACTATTGTTTCAACAAGATTTTCTCGGAACACTTGCACATTGTATCTCAAAATAAGCAGCAATACGGCATCACCGTTTGCCTGCCTATTTGTCTATATATGCAATGGTGACGAGAAGAAAATAATTAACCATAAGTAAAAGTAATTCAACAACTTGAGTCATTATACTTGTTTCCCGATAGGAATGCGGGACAGGCTTTTTTCCTTCTAAAAAA
>CAZQTE010000442.1:0-4879 GCA_964595615.1 uncultured Saprospiraceae bacterium | reverse complement strand
TATTTCGCACACACAATTCATCCATTCATAGCTTGTCCTATTTTTTCTTTTGTTAATGCAGACTAAGTCTGCGTCGCCGATGCGTTGGCGACTTTTAAAGTCGCACGAACATTGCTGTAACACACTTGACGGAAGACGTGGTAATAACGGTAATTTTATTCATAATTTGAGCTATTTTGCCATAATAAACCTAATAATACATCGTTTACTTTTCCATAATTGGGATAGAACAATAGAAACAAAACATCCTAATTGCATAAAAACAATCCGATTTTAGTATCAGAAAATACACAGGCGATTAAAAAAATTATACTCATCTAATTAACGGTAGCTACAAATTACTAACACCTTTAGATAAAACCCATATCATAATGAATAGCAATAATACTTTCATAATTTTCACAAAAATTATAGGGCTAACAGCATTTCTTCTTCAATTTAATACTGGATACTCGCAAAATGAAGTTAAAGATTGCTATAACCTTGCTAAATCTTACTCTGCTATTCAATATTTTTACCCGAGCCCTCAATTAGCAGACTTAAATTGGGATAATTTCTTGACTTATCAGGTTGACAATATATTAAAAGACAGTTTCTACTTAGAAACGGCTTTACACACATTGACAAAAGATATAGCTTTAGGTTCCGCAGATAGTAAAAACACTAACACTATATCACCTGAACACTTAATTGATAATTACTATTATCAACATTTTGGAGGTATAGAAACATATAAAGGGGAATCAAAAGATGAAGTAATAAAGAGCATAATAGTTGGTGATGATTTAAAGTCATTTTCTATGCTATTTCGTCGCTTACCAATGTCTGACAAAATAGATAAACGTATTAAAGTAAGTTTTTACGCTAAATGGGAAAGTGTAGAAAAAGACTCTGCTTTGGTTATGTTGCACAGCGGATTTAAAAAAGGCGGCAAAATGAATAGTCGATATCAAAAAAGTATAATCAAGCCGAGTTCGGAATGGAAATACTATGAGTCGGTTTTCGATTTTTGCGAGAATTGTCCAAAAAGAATATTAAATTCTCTAAAAATTGTTCGTCCAGAAAACGATACTCTTTTGATAGATGATTTAATCATTGTCGAAGAGCAAACAAATGATACAATTTTCCATCATGATTTTGAAAATTTTGATACTTTATATAATCAATACTCCGAATATCAGGCTTTTACTTTAAGTAAAAGTATCGCACCAGATAGATCGCGAGATCGACATAGTGGTGATTATGCTCTTAAACTTGTTGGGAATCGACATTTACAACTATATCCTCAAGTTCAATTAGATAGCTTTATCTATACCTCACTTGATTCTAATTATTTAATGTCATTTCCAAGATTTTTAAATAAAGAGGCTTTTAAGAAACAAAAAAATACGGATTTGTCTTTTTATGAAAACTTAAATACGGATTCTCTTTCTACAAAGGCAGTGTATATTGCAGACATTATTAAATTATGGAGTATTGCCGAAAATTCTTATCCATATAAGAGCTTTCGAGAGCGTTTAGATTCTAAAAAATTATTAAACTTGTCCATCAGTAAAGCACTTAGGACTGATTACTCATCTACAGACCATTTTCATAATATAGTCTATATTCATTCAGCATATCGTGACCCTCATTTGAATCCTAATTGGAAAGGTAAAAAGCCTTTACAACCACCAGTTATTCCACAATATGTTGACGGAAAATATCGGATAAGCTCGATTTACGACGAAGACTACAAACAATATTATGGTCGTGAAGTAACACATATAAATAATCAGAGTATTGAAAATTGGGTAGATGAAAGGTTATTCAATAAATCTGAGATAGAAAGTCTACATTTATTGAATAATGCGTTGAGATACTTTTGTTATTCTTTTGACAATCATAGCTCTTATACATTTACACTACGAAATGGGGAGGAGTTAGTATTTGGTATAAAAGAACTTATACCCAAACAAAAATCTTTAATTTCTCCTTATTCTTATTTACAAGATACTATTCAAGTTATAGGTGATAACGAGGCGGTTTATGTTCGAATTACTCCTTATATAAGTAAGTGGGATAAAAGAGATAAGGAAAGAAAGCGATATATTATTGATAGTCTTTCAAAATATCCCTGGATTATCCTTGATTTTAGAAATAGACATATTAATTATACCAGTCAACGAGTAATGGAATTTAAGAAAAGAGCAAATAAGGTCTTTTCTCAGCCGGAGTTGCATAGTATCATTGATAATCCATTTAAGAAAGAATTTGATTATTCAGCATTGAATATTTATGACATAGCAAGATATGAAGTAGATGCAATTCCTTTTACTCCAAAAATAATTGTACTAATAAACGAAAATACGCGTAGTGCTCCTGAAAGACATTTACTTTCATTAGTTGACGAAAATTTAGTCACATTAGTAGGACAGCCAACTGCGGGAGCAGCGGGTTTTGTATCTAAGCTAAAACTTCCCTCAGGGATTAAAGTTTCTTTCACAATGGGAAATACTGTGCATAATTCAGGAGAGTCTTATCAAGGTATTGGTCTAAAACCAGATTACTTTATAGATAATTCCTTCTCAGAACAAGATTTTGGACTGTTAAAGGTCAAAGAGATAATTGCCAATGGGAAAAATTGATAGGTGTAGAGCTACCACCTTTTGAAAAGGTGGTAGCTCTCGTTCGCTCTTCTTTCCTAAACAAACCCAAACCCACTCTTAACCAAAGGCAACACCCGAACCCGCTCCCCCGTAGCCGCAAAAATAGCATTCGCCAAAGCAGGCGCAGCAGGCGGCGTCCCAGGCTCTCCTACCCCACCAGGAGGCGCATCGACCGACATGATATGCGTCATAATCTTCGGAACAGTATTCATGCGCACCACCTCATATTGCGGAAAATTATATTGCTCTACCTCCCCGTCGGCAAAAGTAATCTCGCCATACATCGCCGCAGAAATACCGTAGATAATCCCCGATTGCATTTGAGCTTCAATGGTATCAGGATTGACCGTGCGACCACAATCAATGACGCAGTAAAACTTATCAATGGAGAATTCTTTCTCGCTTACTTTCGTGATTTCAGCGACTTGCGCGACGATAGAACCAAAGGATTTATGTAAGGCAATTCCTCTAAATTCCCCCTCTGGCAAAGGACTTGTCCAATTACTCATTTCCGCTACTTTGTCCAATACCGCTTCAAATCTTGGGAAACCTTTTAATTTGCTTTTTCTAAACAAATACGGGTCTATTCCTGCCGCATGGGCGCATTCATCCATAACACTTTCGGTAAAAAAGCCATTTTGTGAACCGCCGACACTACGCCAACTTCCGACTTGTATCGGCAATTCTAATTGTCCAAAGGAGACTTTAGAGTTCTTGAAATTGTAAGGTAAATGCACCGCGCCTTCTGAGGACAAGAAATCGCCCGATGCTGGTATCATCGCCAAGCGTGGGTCAACGCGTCTCATTGTGCTATTGATGACGGATTGTAAGGCGATTTTATTCTCCCAAGCCTCGATTTCTCCATTCTCTCCAATCGCCACTTTAAACTGACTTTTCACATAAGGACGGTACATCTCATGCCGCATAGATTCTTCTCGCGAATACACCAACTGCACTGGAATTCCTTCCATTTGCTGCGCTACATAAGTCGAATGCGTCACCATATCGCCCTCGCCCCGACGACCAAATCCACCACCTAAGTATTTCATATTGGTCGTAATATTTTCTTTGTCGATACCCGTTGATGCATTAGCAGAGTCTAATACGACAGATTGCCCTTGCGAACCAATCCAAACCTCTAATTTTCCCTCATTCAACAAAGAAGTACAGTTAATTGGCTCCATACACGCGTGCGCCAAATATGGCACTTCATATAGTACATCAATGACATTTTCGCTTGCATTTAATGCGCTTGCCACATCTCCTATTTCTTCGGGAGTGGCAATCATTTTGTCATTTTGAATAATATCGTCTGCCATTGCCGAAATAGTCGCCGTGGACAAAGTAGCATCGCCTTCTTCGGTAAAATCTAAGCGTTTTGTGGCGTTCATCGCGCGCCAAGTATTGTTGGCGACTACGACTGCGCCGACACCTTTAGGTAGTAATATGACTTTCTCGACTCCTGGCATTGCCAAAATCTCTTCCTCATTATCAATACTCACAATTTTACCGTCATGATAAGAAGCGTGTCTAATCGCCGCGTAGCGCATATTTTCTAAGCGCACATCCAAACCAAATTCTGCTGTACCATTCACTTTTGCTGGAATATCTCTACGTTTGACAGGCGTACCAATGACTTTAAAATCCTTAAGTGCCTTCAGCTTTGGTAAATCTACTTTTATCTTAGAAGCTGCAATGGACAATTCGCCATAAGTTAACTTTTCGCCACTATCTCGATTGATGATGTGCGCATTTTCTGCATACAATTTTGACTTATCAACACCCCATTTACGCGCCGCAGCGGTGAGCAATTGTTCTCTTGCCGTCGCGCCCATCTTCCGCAAATTGTCATAGGCATTCACGATTGATGTACTTCCTCCTGTCACCACCAATGGCATAAAACTCACAACTTTTTCTACAAAACTTAGTCCTTCAAACACATCTCGTGGCTTGCCACCAATCAAAGCAGTATTCGCATACGGACTCTCCGCTTGTGGCGACATGATATGAATGTCATTGATGTCCACCTCCAATTCTTCGGCGATTAACATCGGTAAAGAGGTGTTTACCCCCTGCCCCATTTCTGCACGGTCAACGGCTACGGTGATTTTATTGTCAGGCGAAATATGCACAAAAGCATTCAAATTACTCCCTTCCTCAAATCCTTTCCCCGAATATTTCTTAATGGCATTTTCCATGTATAAAACTCCCAAGCCACCTACTACCATTCC
>CAZQTE010000441.1:0-4895 GCA_964595615.1 uncultured Saprospiraceae bacterium | reverse complement strand
TGGAACTAATCGGAGAAATACTAAGCACTATATTCGGAGTAATATTCGGCGAGCTAATAAAAAACAGTTTATTAGGCTGGCTTTTCTATATTCCATACATGACTGGTGTAATAATATTGAAAGTTTTGACTTGGAATTCACGCCCAATAAAGATGTTAAAACACGAATATAAAGATTCGAGCAAGCCATGGTTTTTAGGTTTTGGGGCTTGGATTGGAATTAATTGCTTTGTTTTTGAGTTTTTGATTTGAATACGCTTTTCTCCTAACAAGATATGCCATATTTAAAAAATATGGCATATCAATCACATAAACTTAGAAATATACCCCAAATACCCACCTGAACCACCATTCTTACGCCAAAATCGCACAGACTTTTCTAAACGATTAAAAGCCATATAATAAAATGCACCCAAAGACGGAATGGGCGCGCCATTATTGGTATGTAAAGGTTTATTGATGTACTCAATATCCGCTTTTCCTTCTTCTCGCGCATCAATTATATTCAAAAGTTCATCTATCATGACACCTTTGCGCTCAATGGTAGAATCTGGCTCAGCAGGTGTTTTTCCATGCCCAACTTGCTTATAATAATCCTTCATTTTAGCATAAACCCACTCTACATCTTTATCGGTTAATGCGGGAAATTCTTCCTTGATACCAACTGCTACACTTTCGATACTCATCAATAAGGATTGTAAAAACTCTGGTGGTTCGGTCATTTTCTTTACTTTTTTGTTCAAATAATATCGCAAACATAAAGATTTACGAGCAATTAAGAAAAGAAGTTACACCAACATATTTTTCCGTACTTTTGTAATCCATTCCAAAAAAATATTCAAATAATGCGCATCAAACTATATTTCCTTCTCCTTCTAACGCTCACCATTTTCAGCTGCAAACCTGAACCAGAAAATCCCATGACGGGAGAGCCAACAACACCCGTCATTGAAGAACCAGAAGTCGTCACACCAACTGGAGAAGAACAATATCTCAACGAAGATTCAGATTACATTTTCGACCAAGAAAAACTGCATACGATTGAGTTAACTTTACCGCAATCTTCCTTAAATTTCTTGGACAATGACCCGACCGCCGAGGAATATGTTGAAGGCAGTTTAACTTTTGAAGGCGAAACAATTAGTCCTGTTGGCATTAGATATAAAGGTTCTATTGGTGCATATGTCGGTTGTGTTTCGGGTAATGACTGGACAAATCCTTCGGGTAGCAAAACTTGTACGAAACTCTCCATGAAAATCAAAATTAATTGGGAAGGTTCGGATAATAAATTCTATGGTTTGAAGAAGGTGCAATTGCACTCGATGAATAATGACCCAAGTCAAATGCGAGAGAGATTAGGTTATCATTTGTTTCGCGAAATGGGTGTTCCTGCGCCGCGCTGTGTGCATACGCGTGTGCTGGTAAATGGCGTATATGTTGGACTTTTTGCCTTAGCGGAGCAAATTGACGGTCGTTTTACACGTTACAATTATGAGGATGGAGAAGGGAATTTGTACAAAGAGCTTTGGCCTTTAAATAGCAATAATCAGCTACATCCAGAAAACACTTATTTGTCCGCATTAAAGACAAACGAGGACGAAAATCCAACTGTAGAATTGATACGTGGTTTTGCCAATGAAATGAGAAATTCTAATGAAGAAAATCGTCAAAGTATCGTCGAGAGTTATATGGATAAAAATGAGTTTATCAGCTACGCCGTGGTTGATAGAACGATTCGCAATGACGACGGGGCTTTTCATTGGTACTGCGACAATGGAACTTGTGCACCACATAATTTTTATTGGTATGAAGAGCCAAATGAAGGTAAAGTTCACCTGATACCTTGGGATTTAGACCACGCATTTGAGAATATTATTAGCAATCAAAATCCTGTCGTACCTATCGCTGATGATTGGGGCGAAACGCGCGAAAACTGCGAACCTTTCTCTTATGGCTTCTTCTTTATCCAACAAAAATCTGCAGCTTGTGACAAGATTGTCGGTGCCTGGGCGAGCTATGAGGAAGAATATGCTGCACGCCTAAATGAGTTTAAAGAAACGGCTTTTTCAGAAACAGAAATTAACACGCTGTTAGAGGCTTGGGAGGAACAAATACGCGATGCCACGCTGGAAGCGAGTCAAGCGCATGACGACGCAATTTCGGTAAATAGTTGGGAGAGTGCGATGAGTACTTTTCGGAATAGAATTAATTTTGCGCGGAATAATTAAAATTGGTTGATTAGTTGAATTGTTGATTATGTTGACTTTTCAGGTACTAATCAACCAATCAACACATTCAACCAACACAATGGAATACATAAAAACCACCTCACTCCTACTCATGGCAGCCCTCTACATTTTCGCAGGCATCAGCCACTTCCGCAATCCAAAATTCTTCTTAGCCATCACTCCAAAGTGGGTTCCCATGCCCAAAAAAGTTAATATTTTTGTCGGTGCAGTAGAAGTCCTTTTAGGAATTGCAGTATTAATTCCTAACTTGCGCACTTACGCTGCATACGGAATTATCGCGCTACTCATCGCCGTTTTTCCTGCAAATGTGTATCATTTTCAAAAGTCTCTGCGGAAAGGAAAACAGGTCGTTCCGACTTTGATTCGATTGCCGATACAGGCGCTTTTGATTTATTGGGCGTGGACGGTGGCGAGTTAAGAGTTTTGGGTTGCGCGTTGCGCAATTTACAAGTTAGAATAGCAAACTCACAACACACAACTCTTAACCATTCCACCATATTTCAAAAAATAACCACATTTAAAATTACAAAGACACAAATTTGAAAAATTGCCTCATAATAACCCCTCCTTTCACTCAATTGAACACGCCTTATCCAGCGAGTGCGTACATCAAGGGATTCCTGAATACTAAGGATATTTCTGCTTTTCAGATGGATTTGGGGATTGAGGTTATATTGGCGATTTTCAATAAAGAAGGTTTGAGGGATTTGTTTGATTGTGCTTATGAAAATGAAACCATTCAAAGCGCAAATGCACAGCGAATATTTGTTTTGAAAGATGAATATCTCAAGACGATTGATGATGTTATTTTGTTTTTGCAAGGTCATAATCAGACATTTGGGAGACAGATTTGTAGTGATAATTTCTTGCCGCAGGCGGGGCGTTTTGCCCAGGTGGACGATTTGAATTTGGCATTTGGGCACATGGGGACGCAAGATAAAGCGAAGCATTTGGCGACACTTTATTTAGAAGATTTATCGGATTTTATCAAGGAATGTATAGACCCGCATTTTGGTTTTAGTCGCTACGCAGAAAGGCTGGGTCGTTCGGCAAATTCCTTTGATGAATTGTACGAACATTTACAAGATGAGACAACCTACATTGACGATATAAGCCTGCAAATACTGGCGTCTCAGCTCGAAAAAGTCCAACCTAAACTGGTTTGCTTTTCCATTCCTTTCCCTGGTAATTTATACGCGGGTTTTCGTTGTGCGCAATATATTAAGACACATTTACCGCATATAAAAACAGCCATGGGCGGCGGCTTTGCGAATACAGAATTGCGCTCTGTGAAAGATGTTCGGGTCTTTGAATTCTTTGATTACATCACCTTAGATGACGGTGAATTGCCCATCGAACTTTTACTTTCCAATGTCTTAAATCCAAGTCCAAAAAATCCAAATTTCGGCTTTTTCAAACGTACCTTTTTGTTGGAAGACGGTGCAGTTGTTTACAATAATTTTTCGCTGCGCAAAGATTACAAACAAGCAGATGTCGGCACGCCTGATTATTCTGATTTGTTGTTGGATAAATATATTTCGGTCATCGAAATCGCTAATCCGATGCACAGTCTTTGGTCGGACGGTCGCTGGAATAAGTTGACTATGGCACACGGTTGCTATTGGGGAAAATGTACTTTTTGTGATATTTCACTCGATTATATCAAATTATATGAGCCCGTTGCTGCCAAGACTTTGGTAGACAGAATGGAGGAAATGATTGCACAAACGGGCGAAACGGGCTTTCATTTTGTAGATGAAGCTGCGCCGCCTGCTTTGATGCGTGCGGTGGCTTTGGAGATAATTAAACGGAATTTGACGGTGACTTGGTGGACGAATATTCGCTTTGAAAAGAGTTTTACCGCAGATTTATGTCGTCTTTTGAAAGCTTCGGGTTGTATCGCGGTTTCGGGTGGTTTAGAAGTGGCATCAGACAGGCTTTTGGCTTTGATTGATAAAGGGGTGACAGTGGCGCAAGTGGCGCAGGTGACGCGGCATTTTACGGAGGCGGGTGTTATGGTGCATGCTTATTTGATGTATGGATATCCGACGCAAACGGTGCAAGAAACGGTGGATAGTTTGGAAATGGTGCGACAGCTTTTTGAGCAAGGTGTTTTGCAATCTGGCTTTTGGCATCAGTTTGCTTTGACAGCGCACAGTCCTGTTGGTTTAGCTCCTGCGGAATACGGCATAGAGCCTGATTATCAGGAGATTACCTTTGCTAATAATGATATTCAATTTACGGATTCGACGGGAATTGACCATGATATGTTTAGTTATGGTTTGAAAAAATCTTTGTTCAATTATATGCATGGGGCTTGCTTTGATTTTGCGCTGCAAGAGTGGTTTGATTTTGATATTCCAGAGACGACAATTGAACCAGATTTCATCGTAAATGCATTAATGGAAGAAGAATTTAAACTGCCAAAAGACTCTGCCAAAGTTGCTTATTTGGGTATGATGCCTTTGGCTTCTGAGTTTACCGATGAAGAAGGAAATGAGTATTTAATTCTTCAATTTCACGATAAAATCGAGAGTATAGAAGTTACTTTCGAACGTGCTGGCGCGGAGTGGATTATTTCCACGCTGAACAACTTAACTGCTGAAAATCAGACGATTAGTTTTAAGGCTTTACGTGCGAGTTTTGA
>CAZQTE010000440.1:0-4905 GCA_964595615.1 uncultured Saprospiraceae bacterium | reverse complement strand
TATATTTTTTTCAATTTTTTAAAAATTTGACACAGATTATTGAACAATCCCGAATAATGTCTATTACACCTTTAAAATAAAAGTAGTCCCTACTCCTTCTTCGCTTTCTATTTTCAATCTAGCATTATTCTTTTCAACTAATTTCATACAAGTGGACAGACCTATTCCATTGCCTCTTTCTCCGTTAGTTCCATTTCGACTACTAATATGTTTGCTTTTCAAAATAGATTGCTTCGTTTCTGAATTCATACCAATACCTGAATCCTTTATCTTCAAACCAAATTCATCATACTCAATAACAATAGAGGAATCTTTGTGCGAAAACTTAATTGCATTATGTAATATATTTCGCACAATGATAGTCAAGGCATTTTTATCAAAAACAAGCGATTTATCTACAGAAATTCTATTGTCAATCTCTACATCTTTCGCAGCAAAGGCATACTCCATGTTATTAATTACCTTATCTATTTCTCCCTTAATATTTAATTCCTGAGGGACATGCTCAAATTCATCTTTTTGAGTAATTGCCCAGTCTAATAAACTGGAAAACACGTGATTTACTTGTTCTCCTGCTAGTTCAAAGTATTTTCCAAGTTCTAATAAACGTTCTGGCTCATTCTTTTTGATGAGATAGCTAAGCTTTTGTGTCAAATTTGTAAAAGATGCCGTTGGTCCTTTTAAATCGTGAGCAAGAATTTCAAAAAGTTGATTCTTGGATGTATTAAGTTTTTCCAATTTTCTTTTTGTCTCCCTTTGTTTGATAAAAAAGTAAGTTCCTCCTGTTAATAAGGCAAGTAAAGATGCTCCAAGTATAGATAAATACTGAAAACGAGATTGAATTAAATCATTTTGTGCCCTTAATGTTTCATTCTTTGCTTCTTCTTGACGGAGCTCGTATCTCACTTCTAATTCAGTCAAAGAATTTTCTTTGTCTTGACTGTGCTTTTTTTCAGAATAGTCCTTAAATTTTTCATGATACGCTAAGAAATTATCATGTTGACCAAGAGCAGCATAGGAAAGAAAAAGAAAATTTGTAGTTATTTCAAGAACATTATAGTCCGCACTTTCTAATTGATCAGCTAATTCTTCTGCTTCTTTTAATATGATAATTGCTTTTTCATATTCTCCAACGCGATAAAGAGCTTTACCATAATTCGCGGTAGTTATTGCTGCGCTCGTAGGGAAATTTAACTCCTTCCGAATATCGTAAGCCTCTGCAGAATATTTTATAAGGGTATCAGACTCTAAATCTTTTCCAAAAATACCTACCATATTAGTCATGACAGCAAACAGACTATGCCTATCACCAGCCTCTCGATGAATTGCCATTAAGTCTTTATATTGTTTTATACCTTGCTTACGTTCTTCTATATCTGTCGAATTGTCTGCTATAAGATTCGCATTGAATAGCTTAATATTCAAAAAGTCAGTATTTTTCTCATCAAAATCCTTGATTGATTTAACCTTTCTTTCTACTTTCTTTATGAGTTCTGCTAATTTCTGCTCTTCTTTTTTACCATAATATAGATTACAGATATCAAGATGTACAGATAGATAACGCCTAATATCATTAATTTCTTCTGCGATATCTGCAGCTTTTCTAAGGTATTCATATAATTTAGGATTAGAAAAGTCATTATCTACATAGAATAATGTTCTCCCTCTTACATGAAAAACATAAGCCTTTTGATTTAAAGAGGTAGAATCTCTAAAATCTCCTATGACGTTCAATTGCTTAGATGTATATAAATCTACAGAGTCTTTCAAACTCATTTCCTGAGAAAGAGTAATCATACTTGAATAGACAGGCATTATATCTTCTCTAATGTTTTTATCTTCCGCATGCTGTATTCCTTTCTGAATATAATACATACAAGAGTCTAATTGCCCCATAGTTCTATAATGCAGAACAAGTTGACGAGACATTTGAACATATCCTTCTTCCCCATTTTCTACTTTACTAATCCATTCTTTTATAAGAGGAGGTGACTCTTCCACAGCATAGGAAGTATTAATCAGAAAAGAAAAAATTAGAAATAGTAGCATTGTTTTCATAAAAAAGTATTGATCTAAAAAGACAAAAAGACTAAGGAATGCGAAAATAATAAGGTTAACAATTTAGACGAGATTATTTAGTTCTTAGTTTTCTTTAAAAATCGGGTGTATGGTTACTCAGATAGCTATCAGAGGACTGATTTTTAAAGGAAAATAACGACTAAAGAAGCCGTCCAAATATTCAAGTGATTGGTTTTCGTTACTAAAGGTAAAAAAAGTTAAGAAAGCATGAGATAATTTCCGAAAAATATTAGGGTAAAGGCATCAAAACGGTGGATACTCACGTGGTGACTCAAAGTCACCTTGTGAGTAAAAAAGATGCATCAGTCGTTTTAACCCATTACAAAAAAAAGAGTTTAAGTAACTAATAATCAGCTACTTAAACTCTTAACATAAAGAGAAATCCATTAGGTTAAAACCCTAGCCTTTCACCTTAATTTTACCCGCTAAATCCAAGATAAAAGCATAATCTTTCGCAGTCTCTTGCAGACGTTTGAAACGTCCAGAGGCACCACCATGACCAGCTTCCATATTTGTACGAAGCAATAGAGGATTGTTGTCGGTTTTCATCTCACGTAGTTTGGCAACCCATTTTGCTGGCTCCCAATATTGTACTTGGCTATCGTGTAGACCTGTCGTTACCAACATCGCAGGATAGTTTTTCGCTTCTACATTGTCGTACGGGCTGTACGACTTGATGTAGGCGTAATATTTCTCCAAAGCAGGGTTTCCCCACTCGTCAAATTCTCCCGTCGTCAATGGAATACTCGTATCCAACATCGTCGAAACTACATCTACAAAAGGTACAGCAGCAACCACACCTTTCCACATGTCTGGCTCATAATTAATGACAGCCCCCATGAGCAAACCACCAGCAGAACCACCCATTGCAAACAAGTTATCTTCACCAGAATACTTATTTTCTTTCAGCCATTTACCACAGTCGATAAAGTCAAAGAAAGTGTTTTTCTTGTTCAATAATTTACCGTCTTCGTACCAGTGACGTCCCATTTCTTCACCTCCACGGATATGCGCAATCACGTAAACAAAACCTCTATCCAACAAACTCAAACGAGCTGAAGAGAAATAAGGCTCCATACTGGCGCCATAAGAACCATAACCATACAACAAACAAGGATTTGTACCGTCTACTTTATATTCTGACTTTTTATAAACTATAGAAACAGGCACTTTTGCACCGTCACGTACAGTCACAAAGGCACGTTTTGACTCATAATCTGCCGAATCAAATCCACCTAAGACCTTCGTTTGCTTCAATAAGGTACGCTCTTTCGTCGCCATATTGTAGTCGAAAGTAGAACTTGGCGTGGTCATAGATTGGTATCCAAAACGCAAAATATCTGTATCAAACTCACGATTAACGGAAGTGTAAGCCATCCAAGCCTCATCAGTGAATTCCATATAGTGCTCCTCTCCTTTCCACGGACGAATACGCAAGTGAGACAAACCTTCTTTACGCTCACTCAAAACCAAATAATCTTTGAAAATGTCCATGTCTTCAAACAAAACATCTTCGCGGTGTGGGATGACTTCTGTCCAATTTTCTTTAGTTGTTGCAGTCTCTGGCGTTTTCATCAAACGGAAATTGCGTGCATCCAAATTCGTGCGGATGTACCAATCATTACCGTAGTGAGAAACACTGTATTCTAAGTTACGCTCACGTGGCTGAATGACTTTAAAAGCTTCATCTGGCGTATCTGCATTTACTACATGATACTCATTTGAAACCGTCTGAAAACAAGCAATAACGATGTATTTCTTAGATTTTGTCTTGTAAACTGTTGTTGAGAATGTCTCATCTTTCTCGTGGAAGATTTCAACATCAGCGGTTGCTGGTGTTCCCAATTTGTGCTTAAAAATTTTGTAACCACGTAAAGTTTCATCCTTTACGGTGTAGAAAAGTGTCTTGTTGTCGTTTGCCCAAACAGCGCGTCCTGTCGTATTTGGAATAACATCATCATACATTTCTCCAGTCGCTAAGTTCTTTACTTTTATCGTGTAAATACGACGACTCAAAGTATCTTCTCCGTATGCAATCAACTGATTATCAGGACTTATCGAGTTACCTGCAACAGCGAAGTAATCAAAGTCTTTCGCCATTTCATTGACGTTTAACATGATTTCTTCCTGTGCATCCAAGCTTCCTTTTTTACGAGAATAAATTGGATATTCTTGACCTTCCTCATAGCGAGTTAAGTAAAAATAGCCATTATCTTTATAAGGTACAGATTCATCTTTTTCTTGAATACGCCCTTTCATTTCTTGGAATATCTCCTCTTCTGCCTCTTTTAAATGAGAAGTCATTTTATCGTGGTAGCTATTTTCAGCATTTAGATAATCTGTCACTTCAGTAGTGTGCGCATCTGGTGTTTCCGCATTTTTCTGCTCATCCGTCAATCGCATCCAGAAATAATTATCAATCCGCGTGTCGCCAAGCGTTGTCATTTCTTTTGCCTCTTTCTTTGCAACAGGTGCAGGCGTTTGCATTTTTTCGTACATATTAGAACTTGTAATTTTTGTCTGATTATCTGCCTCATTAGCCTTATCTGAACAACTGATGAAGCAGAGAGTTGACAGCAAAGCTATCAAAAGTAGGTGAGTCGGTAAATTTTTCATTGTAAGATTTTTAATTGTCAGCAGTGTTTAAAGCCTATGCTTAGTTTTAATGTACACCAAAGATATGTGGAGAAGGTATATAATTATCTTTTTAGGCAGTTTTTTTGCTGAATAAGTGCATGACATTATTTATTCGGATAAATTTGAGAGAGAGGTTTTTTTGGTAGTTTTCTTTTAAAAATCGTTGCATGGTCTGCATCACGCGACTAT
>CAZQTE010000439.1:0-4931 GCA_964595615.1 uncultured Saprospiraceae bacterium | reverse complement strand
TTAACCTTTTTGTTTATTTTTATTGATTTTGTAATTTATTTGATTTAATATTGTGCTAATAATTCACAAATAGCACGACCTTATGTCAAAAACACTCACACTCTCCATTAAAATGCTGGGTAAGAAACATCCCGTTTTAGAAAGCATTGCCTTTCAGTTGTCTAATCAATTTCCACTCTCCCCTACTCTACAAGATTTATTGATAGAATTGGTCACTCAACAAGTCGAACAATTTAACGTATCACGTACAGAAGAAAACCTACTTCCTTATCTTTCAGAAAGTGATATTTTAGATAAAGCAGAACGAGGTAAAGTCGGATTTGACGCCGTTTACAATGACAAAACAGTCTTAGTTGAAGACGCACTCAAAACTGCTTTACAGGCTTTTGAAGACGGCTTGTATTTTGTATTTATTGATAGAGTGAAGATTAAAAACTTAGAGGATAAGATTGAATTAAACGAAAATTCAGAACTAATGCTTTTGCGCTTGACCGCATTGGTTGGCGGTTATTTCTAAACAAACATCCAAACAAACATTTAAATTCTTAGCACCATGATTTCTTCCGATAAAGCAAGGGTATTTTTAGAATCAAAAAAACTTAAAAATCTCACAGAAAAAAGAGTAGCTGCCCTCAGCAAACTCAACGAGGACGAACAAAGATTAGGTCTTCTACTTATCCGTCAAGCAGAGGAATACAAACAAGAAGACAATGAATATTCCTCAGAAAAAGAAGAAAAAAGAACCTTAGAGATTCGCTTAATGCTTTTCGATGAGACGGAAGGAAAGTGTGTCTGGGAAACGGAATTTAAAAATGTTCTGCCTGCTCTTTTTGGAGATTTGAGTCCCTATATTATTGCTGCTTGGAAAAATATCAATAGTCTGATGTACCAAACGGGTTATTATCGTCGCTCTTTTCGTGCGCCAAATTCTCCCGTCTTGTTTATCAAACGAAAGATAGATTGGATAGAAAGATTAACCTATGAATTACAGTATGATTTCACGCTAACTGAACATGCTCAATATATCGGATATATCTATTCTTATGGACATTTGTCGATAACGCACGTTTTTGCAGCGGCGATACAGGCTGACGATGAATTGGGCAAAGCGGTCAAAAAAATGATGGTCGATACGATTTATGGGAAAGATAAAATCGGTCAGATTTGTCGCCCAGTGATTAAATCGCTTTTGCTGACAGATGTGCATGAAAATCATGTGGTCATAGAGAAACTGCTACTCTCTGCACAGCGACAAGAGGGTTTGAGACAAACTATTTTGGAGTCATTGGATGAGACGAGTATTGAGGCTCAAAAACACCTGATGAAAGTCGTTTTAGATAATGATTTATTGCGATTTAGCTCTGTGGTACGCGCCTTAGATGTCTGGTGTGGCATGGAATGGGAAAGTGCGAAAGTGGCAACACTGAAACGATGCATGCAATTGGGATTTGATTTTCTTTCTAATCCAAAAACGATTGATGCAGCTCTAAAAAGCATGGACAATTTGGAGGTCTATATGGCTTTATGGGCAAGTGCCTGTCTCGGTATCGAGGATACAATTCCAAAGATAAAAACGGTTTTAAAACGCAAAGAAGCAGAGAAACAAGCAACGGCTTTATTTTTCCTTAATCACATTCAAAAACCTGAGACACAAACCGACCTTGCGCTCCCTTTCATACAAAAGGAAAATTTATTCCTCACGACTTTTGCCTTTAGCAATATCATTTCTACCGAGGAAGATAAAGCTAAAATCTTCAAATTATTGGTGGACTTATGGCAAAATATTGGAGCAAAGGAATACACTGTTGAAGGAAAAATATTCAGTTGGACGCATCAGAAATTGACGCGCTATCAAATTATGGATAGAGCTTTCCGTTTCTGCGAATATACTGATTTTGACATTCTCGAACCTCTTTATGATGACATGGAGGCGGATAATAGACGAGACATGGCTGGTCGCTTTTTATTCCCTGAAGAGAAAAAAGAGTACACGCCAGCCATTCGGTCTTTTATCTTTAAAGTGCTCACCGACCGTAGCGAATGGGTCAGAAGCTATGCTTTCAGAGCATTGGAAAATATGAAAATTTCACCCGACGAAGCTCTCCCTGTCGAAAGTCTTTTGAGTCGAAAAAGTGCTGATTTAAGAAAGGGTGTTTTAAGTATATTATTCAAACAAGAAGAAGAAGGAATTTTCATAAGTGCCGAGCGACTTTTAAAATCTGGCAAAATCCAACAGCGTTTGGGCGGACTTGACTTATTGAATCAATTACATCAAAACAAAATAAATCCAAACAAAGTCCAAGAATTAGCGAATGCTTATAAAGAACGCAAAAAACTCTCGGACAAGGAATTAATCATCCTTTCAAATCTTAATCCTGATAACGAAGAATACAATGCCGCCAATGGTTTTGGGCTTTATGACCCTCAAAAACTAACGGTATCACCTGCGCCTGTAGATTGCTTTAATTCTGGTGACATTTCTGATGTAAAAGAAGGCGATGGACGGCATCCTTATGATTTTGACTTGACACGCTTGGCAAATATTTTAGAAGAGTTTTTACAATTACTAAAAGCGAATGAAGACTATGAATATGAGGAGGAAGAATGGGATAGAACAATGGTCAAACGATTGATTGGTGGAAGTTCTGTTAATCGAAGACATCCGTACAGTAAACACGACTTATCACCGAGAGAATTTTTAGAAGATTTCCCACTACATGAAGTCTGGGAAAAATGGTTTAAAGAAAGTGATTTCACGACCAAAGAACTTTGGCTTTTTAGCATTTTCGCGAGACCATCATGGGGCTATAGTTATGGTAGAAAAGCTGATTTCTTAGAACCTTTAAAGGCTTTTTTCAAACCACACATTCCACACAAACAATATGAAACGGAGGAATATGAAGGTATCTGGAGTGCTATCAATATAGTGACTGCGCTTAGTAATGTTTATCCTTTTGAAGGCAAAATTGACTTTATTCATAAGACGACAGAAAGTCTTTTATCGCATGTTCCTAAAGAGGAAATAGCATTTAAAAAAGACGGCAATTACTACTATACTTGGCGCGATTCTGACCCGATTAATTATTGGATTGACAATGCAAAACGAGATGCCAAAAAGATGAATAAGTCGCAATTAGCAAAGGCTTGGCATCTATCCAATTGGTTTTTCAAGTCAGCAAAACATGATGACAAACGAGGTAATACCGATTGGCGCGTAGGCATAGAATTAAATGTTGCAGCCTATAAACAAGGTGTTATAAATGAGGATGATTTTACAGAAAGTATTTTATTTGGATTGGACGATTTGCCTTCATTAACGCAAAAAAGCAAGAAAAAATCTGAATATCAAGAGGATGAAGAAGTGATGCGTGTTGTCTCTAAATGTGTCAATCGGGTGTTGGACGTAGAGCTAAAAAGAGGCGATACAGAAACGCCACTGACGACGCAGGTTACCAAACTAAAAAGTATTTACGGCATCGACCGATTGATTGGAATATTGTCTGCTTTGAAAAAGGATAATTTGCAAAAAGGTTATGTCTATACTTGGGGTGGACAAAGTAGTAAAAAAGAATCTTTCTCGCATCTTTTGAGGGTTTGCTATCCAAAATCAGAGGAGACTTTTGCAGACTTCTCTGCGGCAATAAAAAAGGCTAAAATTTCTGAACAGCGTATTCTCGAAGTGGCAATGTATTCCCCTCAATGGCTGCCAATGATTCAAGAGTTTTTGGGCTGGAAAAAATTGACAGATGCCGTTTGGTGGTTTCATGCGCATACTAAAGAAAGTGGTTATACGGCGGACGAACGTTGGACGGCAGATGTGAATACTTATACGAGTCTCACACCAAGTGAATTATCTGACGGCGCGGTGGATGTGCAATGGTTTAAGGAGATCTATCAAGGTTTGAAAAAAGCCCGTTGGGAAAAACTCTATACTGCGGCAAAATACATCAGTACAGGACCTGGTTACCGTCGCGCGCAAATCTTTGCGGATGCGATGCTCGGCAATTTTAAAATCAAAGCATTAACAAGCGAAATTGCAGATAAACGAAATCAAGATAAATTACGTGCTTTCGGATTAGTACCACTCAATAAGCGCAACTCAGAAGCCGATATTTTAAAAAGATATAAATTTCTCCAACGCTTTCTCAAAGAGAGCAAACAGTTTGGTTCGCAGCGACAAGCGAGCGAAAAAGCGGCTGTTAAAATTTCAATGGAAAACTTAGCACGGACAGCGGCTTACCCAGACCCGATTCGTTTGAGTTGGGCAATGGAGGCTTTGGAAGCCAAAGAAATTTTAGAAAAATCAAAGCCTTTTGTGGAGAAAGATGTGGAGATTGTTTTGCAAATTGATGAGTCAGGTATGACGCATTTGCATGTTACAAAGGCAGGCAAAGCATTGAAGTCTATTCCTGCGAAATTGCGCAAAAATAAAGAGGTGCTGCAATTAAAAGCTTATCAAAAAACGCTCAAAGAACAATATCGCCGCACGCGAAAAGCATTGGAAGAAGCGATGTGTCGCGGGGATGAATTTAAGGTGTCGGAGATTGACAATTTATTCCAGCATCCTGTGGTTGCGCCGCAATTAAAGAAGTTAATCCTATCGTATTCGGAAGCTGATAAAACCACGGTTGGTTACTACGAAAAAGGTAATTTAGTCGTTCCAGAGAAAGATACTTTTGCTTTGCCCGAAGATGCTTTATTGCGTTTGGCGCATTGTACAGATTTGCATAAATCGGGCAGTTGGAGTGATTTACAAAGAGATTGTTTCCGTAATAAACGCGTGCAGCCTTTCAAGCAAATCTTCCGTGAATTGTATCTGCCGACACATGATGAATTGGCAGAAGTTACGACTTCTCGACGTTATGCAGGGCATCAGGTACAAGTTAAGAAAACGGTTGCATTGCTCAAGACGCGCGGCTGGACAGTTGACC
>CAZQTE010000438.1:1683-4942 GCA_964595615.1 uncultured Saprospiraceae bacterium | reverse complement strand
TTTTCATTGGGAATTGGTGGACCCGCTGTTTTTGCTTGGGCTATTGACTTGGGTTCAGATAAAGAGCGCGGTCAGGTTATGGGAACTATATATATATCTTTGGAAGCCGCGATTGGTATCGGAGCAATTCTATCAGCATGGATTTATGCGAATAATCATGAGAATTTCAGCACCGCTTTTTTAGTGACGGCAGCGATTACTTTTATGACCGTACCTTTTTTGATATTAAGGGAAAGAAGAAATTCAAAAATTTAAATAGCATCATTTTTCTTCCATTTCCACCAGCCATAAATACCTTGAAATAATTGTAATATGCTCGTAAAAATATACAGATAAATGCCTCTGTACAATCCAAACACAATGCTCATTAACTGCTGCAAAATGAGCCAATACCAACCTTTTATCTCCTTTTTGCCCCACAAAATAGTTCTACCTATTATCAAGCCCCATAAAATGACCTCACTAATCGAAGAGCCATCCCATGTTTGTACTGCCAATAAAGAGAGTAAATAAACGCCAATGGAAGCATAGTCAAATCGCTTGTGCCAGCCACTTTCTTGCTTATCAAATAGTAAATAATTTTTAACAGCTAAAACAGCCATAGCTGACTGATTAATGACTGTCACCCAAGACTCTTTATACCACATCAAATATATCATCGCAATGCAACACACAAAGTACCACCACCAACTACGGCGGCGTCCTTCTGCCAGTTCATAATTGAAAATGAAACCTGTGACAACCGTTATTATTTCTGCAATAAGTAAGTCTGAGCTAGTATATAGCATTTGATATAGATTAGAGAGTTCGAAGCTCTTAAACTACATAAGATAAGAGTAAACAACCACTCAAAC
This sequence comes from uncultured Saprospiraceae bacterium, assembly GCA_964595615.1. GTDB lineage: Bacteria > Bacteroidota > Bacteroidia > Chitinophagales > Saprospiraceae > JAHDCG01. The sequence goes on along the minus strand of CAZQTE010000438.1, from coordinate 4,088 downwards.
CTATAAAAGAAACTAAAGTTTCCATAGCTGTCCATGACCGAAATGTATCTGCAATCGATAAATTAAAGTATTCTTTAAACAGCCAAAATCCAGTATCATTTACCTGTGAGAAGGTTAGACTACCTGCTCCAGTCGCTAAAACCAAAAGCTCAGGACTTACATCTGCACCAGCTACGATTGGTGCAACAATCCCCGCCGCAGTCATCGCCGCCACTGTCGCAGAACCTAATGAAATCCGCAATACTGCCGCAATACTCCAAGCCAAAACAATCGGTGAAATATCTGTTCCAGACATCATTTCTCTCAAATAATCCCCCGTTCCACTATCTATTAATACCTGCTTAAATGCACCACCACCACCAATAATCAACATAATCATCGCTACGCCTTTTACCGCCGTTGTTAAAGTAGCCGAGACATCGCTCATTTTTTGTCCACGGAAAACGCCCAATGCTAAAATACCAAAAAGTAAAGAAAGTAATAATGCCATAACTGGCTCTCCAACAAAACTAAAAAATTGGTAAACAGGACTTTCTTCTGGCATTGTCATTTTCACAATTGCTGCAGCAGCCATAAGGATAACTGGTGAAAGTGCTGTCAACATACTAATGCCAAAGCTCGGTCGCTCGGCAAGAGGTATTTCTTTTTGTTGAAATAAATTCTCTGGCACATCCGTCTTTATATTTTTCAAAGTCTTACCAAATATCGGTCCCGCAATAATCACTGTCGGAATAGCCAAAATCAACCCATATAGCAAGGTTTTATTAATATCTGCATGATAAAAGTCGGCAGCTAATGTCGTCGGCGCAGGATGGGGTGGTAAAAATCCATGCGTCACAGATAGGGCTGCGACCATAGGTATGGCAAGATATAAAAGAGGTAAACGCGTTGTCTTTCCTACTGCAAAAACTAAAGGGACTAACATCACAAAACCTACTGTATAAAAAATAGGAATACCCACTATAAAACCCGTCAACATCAATGCCCATTGAATGTATTTTTCGCCGAAAAGATTAATTAATCGGTCAGTTATCTGATGTGCCGCACCACTTTCTGCAATTAAACCGCCCAACATTGCTCCAAATCCAATGACCAAAGCTAAGTAACCCAGCGTCCCTCCTACTCCTTTTCTGACCGAAGCCATTACGGTGTCAAAAGGCATTCCGACGGCTAAACCCACTCCAATAGCTACCATTATCAGAGCGATAAATGCGTTTAATTTAAAACGAATTATTAAGAGAAGTAAAGCGACAATTCCGCAAAGGATAATGATTAGTGGCATAAAAAAGAGTTGTAAAGTTGTATCGTTTGATTTAACGGAATTTCTTCTGGAGGTTTTGATATTTTCTAAACAGTATATTATAGGTTTCTTTTAGGTCTTTATTTGGTGTAAAAATACTTCCTTCTTGCCACCAATCTTGTTTTTCCTCATAGTCAGAGATATGTCCTAAGCCCTTCATTGCTTGTAAAACTGCGCCGTAGGCAGAATTATCATGACTTTCTCTCAAGACAATTGTTTTTCCTAAAATGTCGGCTGCCAATTGCGTCCCAATCTTTGAACGAAAGAAACCTCCACCTGCTATGACTTTTTGAAGAGGAATTTCTGTTGTCGCCTCTATTTCCTCCAAAATAAAGCGCAAATTAAACAAAATTCCTTCTATTGTCGCTTTTGCAAAATGTAACTGCCCATGACTTGCTGAAACCCCATGATACATTCCTCGTGCATTTGCATCCCATAAAGGTGCACGCTCTCCAAACACATAAGGAAAAAAGGTTAATCCATCAGCACCTGCAGCTATATTTTTGGTTTGCTTAAATAAATTTCCAACGGATTTTCTCTTCGTCACTTTTTCTGTAAACCACTGCATCACATTCCCTCCATTATTACTCGCACCTCCAATAAGATAGGCTTTTTCTTCTAAAATGTATGTGAATAAGCTACCCGTTTTTGCCGTTGAAAAAGTGCTATTTGTTGTACGAATCGCTGCACTTGTTCCTATAGTCAGCGCTGCAATACCTTTTGTCATAGCACCTGCTCCTAAATTAGCCAAACAGCCATCACTTGCTCCCATCACAAATGGAGTTTCTGCTGAAATGCCTGTTTTTTCGACAAATTCAGTTTTCAAAGAAGGTAATTTGTAAAATGGAGAAACAGCTTTTGGTAATTTATCTTCTGAAATACCACAGAAATCAAGTGCTTGTTTATCCCATTTTGTATTTTTCCCAGAAAATAAACCCGTCGCAGAAGCCATAGAATAGTCAATAACTTGCTCTCCAAATAATCGCCAAACCAAATAAGATTTAATGTCAAAAAAACAATTTGTCTTAGCATGAATATCTGGCTGATTTTCTTGTAGCCAACGAATTTTACAAAGTGGCGACATCGAATGTATTGGCGTTCCTGT
>CAZQTE010000438.1:0-1583 GCA_964595615.1 uncultured Saprospiraceae bacterium | reverse complement strand
TATAGCTAAGACTTTTACGCTTGACGTTCCTATGTCAACTCCCAAATAATAATTCATGCTGCCAAGGTAGAATTTCGGAGGCTCATTTTCAATTGATTTTGTACAGATTTTTTAAAAAATCAAATATATCTGTGTTGAAAAGAAATAATTCCCTAATTTTCCGCTAAGAAATTTAATATTTAGCGTCTAAAAACTAACGTGATTTACTAATGTCTCAAGCCAAATTAGAAAACATTGTCCTTATTATACTCATCATTGTTGGTGTCAGTCTTGGCATCTATTTTCGAATGGCGGGCGACAATCAATTGAGTGCCATTCTTTTTTCTCTTGCTTTTGCCAGCGTTTTATACAAATTTTTGGGAGGAATGGAATCTGACAATAGTCTATCTGTTGGAGTCTTAAAATTTGGTGGTTCAGCAGCTGTACTAGGAGGCTTTATTTGGCTATTATCACAAGTTATTTTTAAAGAAGAGGTCTCTCCAACTATTGCAAGTTCAAGTCTTAATTTTGCAACAGAACCTGCTACAGGTTGGTACGCTGCCGATACAAAAACAGGCGCACCTATTGACTTAAAATTAAGCGCAGCAGATACAAGTATTCAACTTCCACTGCATGATGTTCGCACTGACCGCATTAAAAATCGTCGTTTTCAATTAGAAGAATTTGAAGATAGTCACTTTTATATTATGCCAGTCGGCAATGCAGAAGATACACTTGGGCAGGTTTATTTGTCTGATATAATGGGAAAAAGTATTGCTAGTCAAAACGGTGAATTAGATATTCAAGACGTTTTCATTTTTAAATTATTCCCCCACAAAGAAGGAAATCGCAGTTCAGCAGAGATTGAAGATATTTTGGTAAAAAAAGGGCGAAGAGAGTCCGTTTTTCCTTTTCCTTTCATCATTAAAGCATTTGGGACAGTCTTTTCTATTAAAAACCGGGCAGACAACTCTCCTATTTTAGTAGACCAAGAAGTTTTACAAAAAAATCCAATTATTATCCCACAAAAACAAGCAGATGGAACAACTGATTATTGGGTAGCTTATGTCCTACATGCGAATATGCAATCAACCGATTATTCTCAACATTATATGGAATGGACAGTGCATAGAGTTGTCTTAGAATAAGATTTTGTAAACGGCAACCAAATCTAGGTTTTGCTGTTTCTCCCCTATGGAAAATAATAATACAATTACACATCCACGTTGGATGTCTCTTATTCTAAAATTTGCGGGTGTTTACAATATCCTATGGGGGATTTCCGTAATTTTCTTGCCCAATTTATTTTTTAATTTAACAGGAATGGACATTCCTCGTTATCCTATGATATGGCAATGTGTGGGAATGATTGTTGGTGTCTATGGTGTTGGTTACTGGGTGGCTGCACGTGACCCTTTACGTCATTGGCCAATTACTTTAGTAGGTTTTTTAGGAAAAGTATTTGGTCCAATTGGCTTTGCTTATTATCTCATTCAAGGCGCTTTTCCGCTTACTTTTGGACTGACGATTATGACCAATGACTTGCTTTGGTGGATTCCTTTTGGATTGATTTTGAAAATGGCTTGGGATAAGGGGGAAATGAG
>CAZQTE010000437.1:0-4968 GCA_964595615.1 uncultured Saprospiraceae bacterium | reverse complement strand
TTTGCTATTTTTCTGTGACGGCGATTAGTTATTATTATGGTCAAAAATATTATCCCGTTGATTATGATTTAAAACGTATTTTTGGATATACAGCGATTGCGGTTTCTTTGTACTTAGTTTCAATTACTGCTGCTGATTTTATAGAAACTCTTTTTTCATTAGCGTTTAATACACTCTTACTTTTGTCCTTTTTGTTTGTTTTGTACAAAGGAGAAAAAAGGTCTTTTCAGAAGTTTTTTCTTTCTAAATAATTTTACACAAAATTAGAATAGTGCCTCAAATCAAAAGTAACTGACAATAATATTTTCGGAATAAGCACTAATCATCCACACATCGGAATTTAAAAATTTCTAATTTTTACATGGAGTTTGTGGATGATTTTGCCAAGATTCACAGCAGAAATCATCCACAAACTACAAGATTTTTTTTTGCAAAAAATATTTCCGATGTGTGGATGATTAGCACGCAATTTTGTTCAGTAACAACTGTAGATTAGTAAATTATTTTCTAAATTTCATGTCAGACAGAAGTGAGTGATTCTATTGTTCCTTGATTTGATTTTCTGAAATTTTTAAATTCAATTACAAATTCAAAATTTCAGTGCGCTTTTGAACTTTAATTTGAGATTGAATTTGAATTTTACTTTTTCAAATCTTTAGGCTCTAAAACTCATTTTCTCGTCACATTAAGTCTCCTTCCCATAAAAGAACAAACCCTTTTTATCACATTACCGTTTATCCTTGTAAAGCTTGGCGAAATCTGCTACCTTTACACCCGAAAATCAACTTTTTGCTTAGTTATTCTTTATATATCTAAAGAAACACCACTAACTAAAAAAGGCTCTTTATGATTTTGGTTGGTAAATCACAGAAAACTACTCAAAAGGTGACTTTGAGTCATTTTTTGAGTAACTCCGGATAACTAATATCCCACTCTACCAACCGACTTCATAAAGAATCCTAAAAAAGGCAAAAAGGAAAAATTAGAAAACACTCGAACAGAAATGTTTTTAATGAGTATTAAAAACAGGTTCTAACCACGAAGAAATCTTATGGCGCAAGTAGAATTAGTAATGCCCAAAATGGGTGAAAGTATCACAGAGGCAACTATCTTAGAATGGTTGAAAAAGCCAGGTGATACCGTTGAAATGGATGAAAACGTCCTACTCATCGCAACAGATAAAGTAGACTCAGAAGTACCTTCCGCAGTGGCAGGTACTATCGTAGAAATCCTCTATGAAGTTGACGCAGTAGTCGAAGTGGGCAAACCAATCGCTATCATCGCAACGGAAGGAGAAGCGGCAGCGCCTGTAGCAGCAGCACCAGCAGCAAGCGCACCAGCAGCGGCTTCAAATGGTACGCCAGCACCTCAGCCTACGCACGAAGTCCTCGCGGCAGCTATCACCAGCGGACCAGTTAGCAAATCAGACGGAAACGGTCGTTTTTACTCTCCATTAGTACGCACTATGGCAGAGACTGAAAACATCGGCATGGCTGAATTGGCAGCTATCAGTGGCAGTGGCAAAGACGGTAGAGTTACGAAAAAAGATATGTTAGCATACATCGCTAATCGCGGTAATGCACCACAAACAACAGCGGCATCTGCACCAGCACCACAGGCAGTATCTGCCCCAAAACCAGCAAGTCCGGCACCTGCGCCGCGTATCAACTCTGGAGGAGATACGGAAATCGTAGAAATGGACAGAATGCGTCGCTTAATCGCTGACCACATGGTCATGTCTAAGCACACTTCACCTCACGTTACTTCTTTCATCGAGGCAGATGTCACGAACATGGTCAACTGGCGCAACAAGGTCAAAGGTGAATTCCAGAAAAAACATGGTCAAAAAATTACTTTCACACCAATCATTTTGGAGGCGGTAACGAAAGCAATTTTAGACTTCCCGATGATAAATGTTTCTGTTGAAGGAACGAACATAATCGTACACAAAAATATCAATGTAGGTATGGCAGCAGCTTTACCTTCAGGTAATTTAATTGTCCCTGTTATCAAGAATGCAGACGAGAAAAACCTTTTAGGTTTAACTAAATCTGTCAATGATTTGGCAACTCGCGCACGTGCAAACAAATTGAAGCCAGCAGAAATTCAAGGTGGTACATTTACCGTGACTAATGTCGGTACATTTGGCAATGTCATGGGTACGCCGATTATCAACCAACCTCAGGTGGCGATTATGGCAGCAGGTGCTATTCGTAAAAAGCCAGCGGTAATAGAAACTGAATACGGTGATGTTATTGCCATCCGTCAAATGATGTTCTTATCTTTGTCTTATGACCACAGAGTTGTGGACGGTTTCTTAGGTGGTTCATTCTTGCGCCGCGTTGGAGATTACTTAGAGGCATTTGATGATAAGCAGACGATTTAAGGTTTGAGAAAACGTTAGAATTGTTAGAATTGTTTGTTTAAAACGACTCTAACAATTCTAACAATTTTCAAACTATTCGAACAAGTAAAATTTCTCCTTTTTAGTCTTAAATAAATCCAAAAAGGTCTTCCACGCATACTATTCCTACCAATTTCCTCGTCCAAATGAAATAAAAGCTTTTATAAATCCCTTAAACTTATTATGTTTAGGGCTTATTATTAATTACACTAAAGATGTTAAGTGTTCAATTCTCATAGAATAAACAAATAACCAACAAAAGAAACACTGATATTCCAATCAAATAAATTATGACTTTGCAAAGGTTGCTGACAATATGTTTCTGTTTTTTCTGTTTCGCGCTGTCGGCACAGGATGCGAAGACGTTTAAAAAATTAGGCGACACCTATTATTCTACTGGAAAATATCGCGAGGCTTTAGATGCGTTTATGCGCTATCATGAAGTTAAACCCGAAGATTTAGTAGTCAAACAAAAAATCGGTATTTGTAATTATTTTACAAATAACATCCCCGAAGCACGCCGTTTTTTGACCTACGTTATGGAAAATAATAAAAAGCCTGCGGCTGATGTTTATTTCTTTTTAGGTCGAACTTATCAGGCAGAAAATGACTTCAAGAAAGCAATCGCTCAATACAAAGATTTCCTGCGCAACATCGAACAAGATAATATCAATCGCCCTTTGGTCAAAGATGCGATTAAACGTTGTGCTTACGGTTTGCGGATTTCGGGAGGTAAAGCACCTGTGATTGTTGAAAATTTAGGAGAAAAAGTAAATTCAATTGGCGATGATTTTCGTCCAATATTAAGTCCAAATCATAATAATAAATTATACTTTTCTTCTGCCCGGGCAGGTAATTTAGGAGGTCTTAGAACCGATGAAGGCTATGAAGATGCGGAATTAGGAAAGTATAGCACAGATATGTTCTCGACAACTGTGATTAATGGTGAATGGACAGCAACTCAACCAATGAGTTACCTTTTGAATAGTCCAAGACATGATATTTTACTTGATTTTAGCGAACGTGGCGACCAGATGTTTTTCTTTAAAGGATATACAGGATTTAGTGGAGATATGTTGGTAGATACTTTTAAAAGGATTGAGGAACGTTCTTTATTTGCTCCTGAATTTAAAGGTGACATCCAAATGTGGAAAGGTGATACGGGACCACATTTTTTCAGTGATAGTATTTTGCTTTTTGCTAGTGCGCGTGAAGGTGGTTATGGAGGTTTAGACCTTTATATTTCTCAAAAATCAAATGGCGTATGGCAAGCCGCGGAAAACTTAGGAGAAAGAATTAATTCTGCTTACGACGAGAATACACCTTACTTAGCGAATGACGGGCGAACTTTATATTTTAGTTCTAATCGTCCAGATTTGAGTATGGGAGGTTACGATATTTTACAATCCTTCTTTACTGACCGTACAGAAGAATGGAGTCCACCCAAAAATCTAAAAATGCCTATCAACTCTTCTGGAGATGATAAAGATTTTAGATTAGCGAATGACGGGCTGAAAGCATTTTTCTCTTCTTCTCGAAAAGACGGCTTAGGACAAAATGATTTGTACGTTGCCTACTTTAGAGAAAAGCAAAAAGAGATATTTCGCAATCCAGAGACAACTTTATTCTCAGATGTTCTTTATCTAAGTAAGAAAAGAGAAGCGGCTAAGCTTTTAGCACAACAGCAAGGAAACGGAGGAAATACAGACGGAGAAGAACCCCTTTTCACTACAGAGGAAATCACGACTTACGATATTGAACCTTTATATTACGAAGAAGATGGCAATGTCATCACGCTCAAAAATCAGCCAAAATTAAAGCAATTAGCAAAATTAGCAGCTGAATATCCGCAGTTGACTTTCTTGCTATCTGCACACTCTGACGGCGCTGACCCTGTTAAATTTGACTTATATTTCTCTATCAAAAAAGCAGAAAAAGCAGCTGAATATCTCATCAATCAAGGTGGCATCGCTCCAGAAAGAATTATCGTAAAAGGCTACGGTTCTGCTTTCCCTGTCGCTAAAAACGAAGTCAATGGCATCGAAAATGTCTTAGGTAGACGCTTTAATCGCCGCATCGATGTGAATATCGAGAACACGGACGGATTACCTATTCGTATGAATATTCTCGACCCTGATGTCAGCAAGCAGATGAAGACAATGACTGCCAAATTAATTAAAAATGGCACAAAAGGGCTTTCTTATAAAGTGCAGATTGCTGCCATCACGCAAATGTATAAAGGAGATTTGATTTTCAAATATCCAAATGCCATGGTCGAAAGTACAGGCGATAAAAACCTCTATCGCTACACGGTTGGAATGTACAAGACTTTTAGTTCTGCGGAACAACTCAGAGAGGATTTAAACAAACAAGGTGTCGGCGATGCGTTTGTTGTGCCTTATATGAATGGCGTACGTTTGACGGAAAATCAGATGTTGTTGTATGGAGAGACTTATCCTGATTTATTGAAATTGGTGAAGACGGAGGAAGAGGATTAGGATTTTGCGCGGTGCGTGGGAAAGCCCTTTTGGTCTGTGGACTGGAAGGGCTTTTTTTTATCAAAT
>CAZQTE010000436.1:0-4968 GCA_964595615.1 uncultured Saprospiraceae bacterium | reverse complement strand
ATAAATGATTGAACAAATTGATTCTGAAAGTCAATTTGTCACTAAAAATTAAAAAGGAAATAAAAACTGAAAAGCGTCTAAAAAAGTTAAAAGTATCTAGTGCTGTTTTTTGCTTTTCTTTTTTTACAGGAAATGTTACAAGTGAGAGTTTTGCAAAAGTTGTACCGTTAGTGACAAAAATATGGCATCAGCTTGAGATTTAAATTTAAAAAAGCAGGAAGGAAATTTTACTATTTTACAGTTGTAATTTTTTCTACATATTTAAAATATTGACTTATAAAAAAATACATTTTAAACTAAAACAAATACAAGTAAATATTAGATATTTTTTCGAATTAAAAAAATAAAATATTTATTAAAAAAAAGATATAAATTATTTAAAATACGTAATAATTCATAGAATAAATACTAGTAATGCGTTTTTCCTAGACGTCTTAACTTATGAAAAAAAGCTCTAATAAGGATAATGCTGTGATTCCAAATATTTGAAATAAAGCCATAATATTTTTTCAATATAGTATATCGACCTTTCAAGCCTTCCTTATGACGTTTTTTAGAGAGTCCTCCAGCTAGATATTCTGCTAAAATCAAATTAGTAGCTGTTGTCGATTGAGCTTTCTTGAGACAACGAATAACCCATTCAATATCAGCACTCAAATTATCTAATGCATATAAAGGCGCAATTTCTCTTTTAGGTAAGAATGCTTGATGACAGACGCACATGCCGTATTTTAAACTTCTCCAATTTAAATCTTTGGGTAATTTTTGAGTACTTACTTCACTTCTTGTCCCTAGGTGTTCGCGTTTTTCATTGACCAGCATCACTTCACCATATAAAACATCTGTTTTAGAGGTGCAGAAGCTCATCATTTTTTCGACAGTATCTGCTGCAAAAATTCTGTCTCCTGCATTCATAAACCAAACAAAATCACCAGTTGCCATTTTAAGACCTTTATTCATGGCATCATAGAGTCCTTTGTCTGGTTCGCTTATCCAGTTTGTTATTTTACTTGCATTTTCTTTAATGAGTTCTTGTGTACCGTCGGTTGAATTCCCATCGATTATGAGGTATTCAATATTTGGATAGGTTTGGTCAAAAACGGATTGCATCGTCCCTGTGAGGAGGTCGATGCCATTATAGACTACGGTGATGATTGTTATTTTCATATTCATAATACTCAATTCCTCTTTATCCTTGGCACTACGTTGAAAAGTGTAGATTTATAGTAAAATCACATCTCGCTGTTTGATTTTTAGGAGAGAGGAGCGAGGCGAGAGCTGAGAGTTCGATTAGCCAAAAGCTTAATCTCTCACCTCTTGCCTGACACCTCTCACCTTTTTTATCTAATTCTCTGTAGATTATCGTGTACATAGTTTTCACCCTTGTGTCTTATTCTTAGAACTCTTTGCTGCTTAGTTGTGCGAGGTAATTTATTACAAAACTATAAACGAATATGCCAAGCGCAAAAATAAGGAATAGAATGGAATACTCTAATCCCGTCGCTAAGAAAGTGATGCCACAAGCTAAGAGGAAAAAAGTATAAATCATTGCTCTACGTCTTGCTTTTGTTCCCTCTGGCAAACTATACATCCCACTGACGGGTATCATCGATAGTCCGAAAAAGCCTGCAACATACATAAAGTAATCAGGGGAAAATAAATCAGGAACGCCTGTAAAATACATCACTAAAGATATAATCATCAAAATCCCTAACAGACCAACAAGATTAGAGGCTAATTTTTCATCATCGTCTAAGGCTAACTTGCCTAATGGATGAAAACGCAATGCTAAATTGGAAATGGGCATAGCTATCCAAGTAGAGAATGCAAAAATGACATAAAATATCGCCATAGGTAAAAGCACGGGTTTCAAAGCAGGGAAAGACTCCATTCCTTGTAAAATAAGGCGATATAAAACATAAATACCAATAATAAACCCCCATTGATATTGTGATTGCATTCGCCCCATCCACAAAAAATATTTTTGGATACCTCGATAAATAGGGTTCTTTCCTTTGATAGCTTCTTTTAATCCTTCTCTGGCAAAGTCGTTCGTTGGGTCAAGGCGTAAGGCTTCTTTAAATTGAGCCAAACTTGCATCTAAATCACCTGAATGTAATTGAGAATATCCTTTGTTTGCATGCGAATAAGAGTTCTCAGGATTGCGATGTAAGGCATCGTCAACTGTTACTTGGGCTGCATCTTGACGGTTTAGTTTGATAAGGGCTTGTGCACGTAGATTGAGAAGTGAAACATCTTCAGACTCTAATGCAAGCCCTTGATTAACAGCATCTAATGCCATTTCCCAATTCTCTTCGTAATAATCTATTTGTCCTATCCAGTAGAAAAAATCTGCCTCTGTTGGGTCTAAACTTAGTCCTTCTTGTAGAGTAGTTTTTGCTTTCTCAATTTGCTTATTATAAAATTGTGCCTTTCCCAAAACAAGAAATAAAAAGGAGCTTTCAACATTTTGAGAAATAGCCATTTCTGCAGCTTGTAAACCTTCTTTAAAATCACGATTAGCAAGATAAGCTTGCGCCAACATTGCTAACATAAACGGCTCATTTGGCTGTTCTGCTAATCCTTTTCTTATCTCAGCTATGGCTTCTGGATAGCGAGATTGAGAGAGTAGGATTTGTGCCCGTTGTATGGTGTGATTCATATTTTGATTCTAAAGTTTTTATTGAGATATTAATTCTAATCCAATCTGATAAGCCTCTCGAACATAAATATTAGTTTCCAAAACTTCCAACATTGATTCGTTAAAGGTCTTCATTGACTCTGATTTAGTCGCAAAACTCTGCAAATAGGTAGGCATTTTAGCTTTATAAGGTGCCTCTGTTTCTTCTTTGTAATCTCCTGCTGTTTGCATAATTTTTACGAGAGGATACATTGTCTCCATAGATACAGTAAAAGCATCCGTTTCCATCTTTCTTAAAAGCCTATTCTCTTCTAACAACTGTTGAAAAGCAGCACTTTCTGTCACACGTTTCTTACTATTGGCAATGATAGTTTCTTTTGGAATTTCTGTTAGAGGTTTAAAATATGAGTCTTTATCTAAGACATCTTTCTCTAATGGATTTGGATAGGTATCTTCACCAAATCGCTCATAAACAATTGATTCGGGTAATAATATATCAGGTTGAACACCTTCCTTTTGATGACTTTGTCCTGTTACTCGATAAAATTTACCTATTGTTGTTCTTACATATCCACTACTAGATACATTTACTTTTAGTTTGCTCGTTTTTAACATAGACAAAGGTAAGACCCGTTGTATTGTAGACTTGCCAAATGAAGGGCTACCGACGATTAAAGCACGATTATAATCCTGCATCGTCGCTGCAAAAAGCTCTGATGCTGAGGCACTTAGACCATTCTGTAATAAAATTAAAGGTGCACTAAATAATTTCCCTCGCGCTTGATCTTTAAATATTTGGGGCTCTCTTTCATGTATATCAGTCATTGATACTGCACCATAATCGATGAACATTCCAGCAATCTTTAATGCTTCCATAAATCCACCTCCACCGTTATCTCTCAGGTCAAAAATCAAAGCATCAATTCCCTCTCTTTTAAGTTTTATCAATTCTTTTGCGACAGCATCTCCACTTCCTTTCCCATCTACCTCTTCAGTATAAAATGAAGGCAAGTAGATATATCCGATTTTCTTTTCTCCTTCTAAAATAAAGCTTTGAACGATATTTTCAGTTGCGACTTGACTACTTTTGTATAATTCTACATCAACTGTTTTGCCCGACTTTTTCTTAACAGTAAAGGTTGCCGTTCTTAAGTCAAATGCAGAAATAAGTTTTACAGCTTCCTCTGTTTCTGCGCATGAAAACTCCTTGCTCTCACCCTTTGCTACTTTTACACTCAATAAAATGTCTCCCTCATTTAATTGATTAGAATCCCAAGCACTACTACCTGGTACCAAACCAATAATCTCTATCTCACCAGAAGCATTTAATTCCGTTTCGAAACCAAAAGAAAAACTTTCTAATGAAATTTGCGCCATATAGTCGTTTTGCTCTTCTTCTGAATGATAATTAGTATGTGGGTCAAATGCAGAGGCAATAGAATTCAGAAAGGCATTACCAACGTACTTTTCTGCTGCAGTTTTATTTGTTCGAAGTCTCTCATATTGACAACGTTCACGTGCTACAAAACCCTGTCCTTTTGCTTGAAAAGCCGCAGCATCAAAAGGAGCATTTTCTTCTTGCTCTATCAGATATTCTGTTATTAATTCAGCATTAAAACTAAATTTCATATCTTCTTCAAATTCATTCCCTGCTAAATGGTCTCCTTCCTTTGTAACCGAAAAAGAAGCCTCACCAATATTCTTTTCCCATTGATAATCAGTCAATTGTATTAAAATTTGCTCTTTAACATTTAATCGCTCTATAAAAGAATCTACAATTTGAGTTAAAAATTCACAGCCTTCTCCTTCCAATTCTTTAAGCAAAACTGGAGCAAGAGTTTTTATTTTTTCAACATCTTTAATACTAAAAATATTCTCACTTGGGTCTAAATAATCAATTAGCAATTCACTTACTTGCAAAGCATACTCTTCATTAATCTCACGAGCAGAAAAATGTTCTTTTTGAATAAGCTTAATAACCTTTTTAGCTTTGACACAGTAGTTATCTACTTGCGCAAAACAGATTATTGGTGATAATAAAAATAAAATGATAAGAATGCGAGAAGGGAGAGAGATTGGATTCATTTTTCAAAAGGATTAAGTAAAGTAATTCAATAACTTCTACTAAGGGTCGCTTAAAAAATAACTTATAATAAAGTTGAACATTCTTTGAATGACTCTAGGAAACGTTAAAAGAACGAAATTAAAGCCCCCAATATAAAATTGGGGGCTTTTTTTCTTAAATTATCCGCCATGACGACCTACAAATTCATCTTTCTTTTTGTTGTACGTCTTATAAGCAGACTGGCGTTTTTTATTCAAAGCAT
>CAZQTE010000435.1:0-4980 GCA_964595615.1 uncultured Saprospiraceae bacterium | reverse complement strand
TTTCAAAAATACAACAAACTCAGTTCTTCCGCTTTTTTCTTCTATTAATACATACAATTTATCGACCTAAGAAGCGGGCAAAAAAATACCGTAAGGTCTTATCAGCTTACGGTATTTAAAAAGCAAAAGGCATTACTGAGATGCAAGCCTAACAACTACCAACTTGAATCAAACCATACGCGCATGCCAACTCTCACCCAATTTCTTTCGCCAATCGCTTTGCATTTGACCTTTCGTTTTTATCAAATTATCAAAAACAATTGTCTCATCATTAATGCTTCCATTCTGATACAAATCTGCAAAAACATCTCTACTCGCCGCATGAATTTGACCGTCAATTTCATAAGTGAAAGTCATTCTATCAAATAAATTTAGATTAAATTTTTGTTCCACTGCTTGCATAAAATGCACTGATTTATCAATAGAACAGCCACTTGCACCCGCCTGACTTTCATCAACCATAAGCACTAAAAAGCGATTATGGTGAATTTCTGCCTTAGCACGTAAAGCATTATTATGACTAACCCATTGTCCTGCAAAATTGTCTAATTCTACCTGCAATGTTGGTAAAATATCCGCAGATATTTCCTCTTTCGCCTGATAAATCCAAATGCGAGAACTATCCGATAAACTTTGGTTCATAAATATTTTATCCTAATTAATAATGAGCTAATTCTGTCAAGCCTCAACCGTTTTTTAATATTCTGCATATTTTTGAACGATAATAAAGCCTTCATCTGCTCTTTCATCCCATGGTAACAAAGTGCATTCTACAGGAATAGTACCGTCGGGAGCATTACAACAGCCCTTACATTGTGTATCTAAAATCCATAATTCTCTATAAACCAAACCAACACCTCTCGCATATTTTTCAATCCCAAAACGATATTCAATTTCACTATCACTATCCGCTAATTGTACCGTCAAAACATCATCAAACATATAACCATTGATTTCTTCTGGTTCACCTTTGCTTAAAATGCGATAGTCCCAAGACTTAAACATTTCAATCGTTTCACCCGCAACAAAAACAATTTTATCTTCTGGTATTTCTGCATTTCCGTCCCAAGTTTTGTTGACTGTAGGAGGGAGAGTTAATTTTAGGAAACGTACATTTTCCTCTTTTCGATACATATTTACTTCGTCTAATTGCTCGGAATAAATATCTGTTACCTGCCATTCTGCCAAGGAGTCTATGCGTTCCGAACGCTCAATACGCATAATTGTATCTCCATTATTATTGAAAAGAGTATTAGTGAGCACCTCTTGTAATTGAGTACGTGTCGAGTCAAAACGAGGTTCAGAAGTATCAAAATAAATAGAGTCTACTGTATAATGTCTGACTGAACCAATTTCCATTGGAAAATAATCAAAACCAAAATCTGGCTTGAAAGTATCTGGTTCTTCTTCGCAGGCAAAGACGATAAAAATAAGGGCTAAAAATGTAAAGACTAAGTTTTTCATGTTTATATTTTTCGATTCAGATGGAATACAATTGTAAAATTAACTAATGTTCGCTGGAAAAATTGTTTTTGAATGAAAATTTATGCTAATCCCTCAATAATGACTTCGTCCTTACGCTTCTTGAGGTATTCTATTGAATTTTCTGTTTTTTTAAGTTGAGATTTTAGAGTCAAAACCAAACGTTTGACATTATCTGTTGTGCTGCTAATTGTGTTTAAAGTTGCGTGAATCCTTTTTTGGAGTATCCAATCTGAGATTAAGTTATCATGATAAATATTTGTGAAATTTCTAAATTCCTCAAAGTGATGTGTTTTGACGCTGGATTTTATAGCATAAATATCTGCCATTTCATCGTCTAATTCTGATAGTAATTGTTTGGCGGTATGCGATAGTTGGTGTGCTTTGTCAAGTGAATTTTTTTGGTTTTTTACCGCTGAATAATTAGAGGCATAATAACCCCAATCGCCAAGATTGCGTCCTCTTATAGTGATGAAATTAATCATCTGTTCTAGCACTTTTTGTGCTTTTAAACCAACGATGATAGCCTCATGCAATTCTCTTTTGTATCCAAAACACTCGTCTAACTGATTGCTAATGTTTAATAATTGCTGTTTGATATTAGGATAGTTTAAGCTAATATTTGCTTCTCTATCTGTAATTAATGCGCCTAATTCTGCTTTGATTGTCGCTTCTTTTGCTACTTTTTCTAGAATGATTTTCTCCTCAAATTCCAATAATTCCACAGATTTTTTACACTCATTGTATTGTAATGCAGCGAAAAGGTATTCTTGTTTTTCTATTTCATATTGCTCATCATCATTATCTAATACTCTGATAAAGAGGTCTTTAACTTTGAATTTTTTCATTTTTAAGACGTCTTGATACTCTTTCTCCAAGATGATGCCTAAGGAGTGCAACATTTCTTGGTCTTCTTTTAGACGCACTTGTAACTTTGCTAAATGGCTTTTAGCGAGCTTAATACTACGATATTCAGCGATGAGATTTTCAAGTTTTGAGTCTTGGTTCATGATTAAATTTTAGTTTTTTCAGTATTTTGGATTTTCTCCTCGTTAATATATGACTTTATTGCCAACACTTTTGACATGAAAATCGTTTATATATTGCTCAATATAAAGAACCAGATTTGTAAATAACAAATCTATCAATTACACAAATGAATTTAGCTGCGAAAAATCGTCCACAAGTTATACAAAATTTTAAGGATGAAAAATTTGACCTTATCGTTATCGGAGGGGGAGTGACAGGGGCTGGTATTGCCTTAGATGCTGCTTCTCGTGGGATGACTGTTGCCTTGTTGGAGAAAAAGGATTTTGCGGCAGGGACGAGTAGTAAATCTACAAAATTGATTCATGGAGGATTGCGTTATTTAAAGCAATTTGAAGTAAAACTAGTCCGAGAAGTTGGATTAGAAAGAGCAACAGTTCATAAGATTGCGCCGCATTTAGTTTTACCTGAAAAAATGCTTTTGCCTTTAACTGAAGATGGAACTTTTGGAAAAATTGGAACTTCTATCGGTCTGAAAGTTTATGATATGTTGGCGGATGTGCAAGGAGACGACCGACGGGTGATGTTGGGTAAAGAAGCTACAATGGAAGCCGAGCCTTTGGTGCGCACGAGTGACTTAACTGGCAGCGGCTTATATGCGGAGTATCGTACGGATGATGCCCGTTTGACTTTAGAATTAATCAAAACTGCGACTAATCATGGTGCGAAGAGCCTAAACTATCTGTCTGCTGTAGATTTTAATTATGTAGATGGAAAGATTACTTCTGTAAATGTAAAAGATGAGCTGACAGGTGAGGAATTTGTCATGCAATCCGACTATGTAGTGAGTGCAGCAGGTCCTTGGGTTGATAACTTACGTAAGAAGGATAAATCTATGACTAACAAGCACTTATTCCTTTCTAAAGGAGTGCATATTGTTGTCCCCTTTGAGCGTTTGCCATTGAAACAGAGCGTTTATTTTGATATTCCTGATGGTCGAATGATGTTTGCTATTCCGCGTTTGCGCGTGACCTATTTGGGTACTACAGATACGCCTTATGAAGGCGATATCAATCGTGTTTTGGCAAATATGGACGATGTGAATTATCTTTTAGATGCAACGAATAAAATGTTTCCAGATGTAGATTTGACACCAGAAGATGTTGAAAGTAGTTGGGCAGGTTTGCGTCCTTTGATTTATGAAGAAGGCAAATCTGGTAGTGAAATGTCCCGTAAAGACGAGATTTTTGAGTCTAAAACAGGTTTGATTTCTATTGCTGGTGGCAAATTAACGGGTTACCGTAAAATGGCGGAACGCATAGTTGATTTGGTCGCTGAAAAATATGCAGATACTTCTGATAGAACTTTCAAAGATTGCTTTACTAGAGAAATTCCATTAGCTGGTGGTGACTTTAAAAATTATGCAGAAGTTTTAAAATATCAAGCGGAAATGGAAAAAATGGCAGAGGATGCTGGTTTGAATTCTTATTACGGACGGTATTTGGTTGCTAATTATGGCAATCAGTCTGATGAAATTATTGATGCAATGAAAAGCTTTAATGATGATGCCAATACTGCCTTAATACGTGCAGAATTACAGTTTTGTCTAGCAAATGAACTGTGTATGAAGCCAATGGATTTCTTAAATCGCAGAACAGGGCGTCTGTATTTCAATATCAAAAGTATCAAGCCTGCATTAGATGCAATTTTAGCTGATTTTGCTCAGTTTTATGATTGGGATGCTGCGCAAATTGCGGATGAAAAAGCAGCCGTTTTACAAGAGATTGCGGATGTTTCTGAGTTTGAAGAGGCAAATGTTTAGGTAACTTAATATGCCATATCTCAAAGATATGGCATATTTTTTCACAGTGTACTAAGCTTTATAAGTTATTCTTTCAATGACCCTAAGTAACGATAAAACAATAAGTCCGTCATCTGGACAGGTCAAATTGTCTTCATTTTTCACTTCAAATCGCTCAAAGTATCAACAATTATCGCGCTTTGAAGCAAAAACTGAAAAAAATTATACACTCTCCAAATGACGGAGTTATTATTTCATCGTTACTAAGCTTTTTGATACTCTCTAAATCTCCTTTCTTCTCTAACTAATAATGAGGTGAATTTATGTGGAGTATCTATAGAAATATTCATTTTTTCTCCCGTAATTGGATGTCTAAACTCCACTTTTACCGCAGCTAAAAACAAACCTTTCCCTTTATAAATTTCTCCCTCTGTTCCGTATAGTTTATCCCCAAAAATAGGATGTCCTATTCCCGATAGATGTTTTCTAATCTGATGTGTCCTACCCGTCTTTGGATTTAAATTCAATAAAGATAAATGTGTATTGCGCAGAGAAGGAACGCTTTGTGAAATATTGTAACTTGTGAAAGCTTCTTTATTTTCTACTTGAAAATCAATTTCCCCTTGCAATGCAGGTTTCCCAATTACAATCGCTTGATTTCACTCCTATACACTTTTTTATAAATCGTTGAAAACGTTGAGATTATGAGA
>CAZQTE010000434.1:0-4992 GCA_964595615.1 uncultured Saprospiraceae bacterium | reverse complement strand
TTATACACTGTCCAAGTTGACGGACTTATTATTTCTTCGTTACTATATCTTAAAAGAAACAGCCTTTGAGAATATTCTCAAAGGCTGTTTCTTTTTTATAGCTTGTTTAAATTCCATTTACTCTTCCTCTTTCTTCCTCAATGTCTTGGGATTTATTTCTACAAACTCCTCAGGTACAAATAATTTTACTTTAACCTGTTCAAAACATTCTTTCCCCTTATACTGAATTCCTCGTCTTTCTTTATCATTTGAAACTAAACTAATACTCTCTTCTCCTGCTCCATTTAATGTTAACTTATAACGTTCTTTTTCTTCCATGAAAAACTTTAGGATATGTGGAGACGCGTCGTATAATTCGATTTTCGTCTCTGACATTATTGTATTTCCAGGCCAAGATTCTATTTCATAATCACCAAAAACATCTAAGTTAATATTTCTAGCTTCCCCCACCTCAAAGGTTTGATGAACTGTCTTTTTCAATTGAGCATTAGCTGAAATTGATAGTAATAGAAAAGAAAAAAGTAGAAGGGTATATTTCATAAAGCTTGTCTTTGTTTTATTGTGTAGTTGAATTAAAACGTCTAATTCTAACAAATCTTATCATTAGACTACACTATTTTGACGAATGTGTTTAAATAAAGTTACACACTCCACAGCTTCTTTTACATCATGTACCCGCAAAATCTTCGCACCCTGCTGCAATGCGACAATATTTACTGCTGTAGTGCCATTTAAAGCTTCTTTTGGACTGTTTTCTAAAACCTTATAAATCATAGATTTACGAGATAAACCAGCCAATATAGGTACACCTAACATCTGAAAAGTATGCATTTTACGCAGCATTTCATAGTTGTGCTCAATGGTCTTTCCAAATCCAAACCCTGGGTCAATGATAATATCTTTCACTCCCAAATCTCGTAAATCTTCAATTTCTCCTACAAAGAAATCTAAAACGTCATGCACAATATCATCGTAATTTGGATTTAGTTGCATAGTTTTGGGCTGACCTTGCATGTGCATCAAGATATACGGAACTTGTAAGTCTGCAACAGTCTCATACATCGCTTCATCTATCTGTCCCGCAGAGATGTCATTAATAATATGAGCTCCATTCTCAATGGCCTGACGCGCAACTTCAGATTGTACCGTATCTACAGAGATAATCGCATTTGGAAGATTTTTCGCAATAAGTTTTACCGCAGGAATAACTCGTTTCAACTCTTCCTCTACACTAATTAGCTCTGCTCCTGGACGACTTGACATACCACCAATATCCAAAATGGTTGCTCCTTCACGCATCATTTTATCTGCTTGAAAAAGAATTGCCTGCTCATTTTCCAATTGTCCACCATCATAGAAACTATCTGGCGTAACATTCAGAATTCCCATTATTATTGGCTCAGAGAGATCTAGGAGTTTACCTCCACAGTTGATTGTGGTCTGTTGTATTAGCATGAAAAAAGCTTATATAGTGCAATGTGAGACAGTTTTATAAATCAGAGAGTAACTTTACGATGCTTTCATCTTCGCAAAATAGATTTTAGCAGCTTCCATAACTCTAGGCGCAAGTAAAATCGTAGCGGTCATCGTCGGAATCGCCATTAAAGCAAAAACACCATCGATAAGATTCAAAATCGCAGCTAATGGAAAAACTGCCCCCATAATAATGCTTGCAATGTAAATGTAGTTGTATAAATAGCCATTTTTTACACCAAAAACATAAGACATACATTTTGTACCATAATAAGAATAAGAAAACAAAGAAGAGATACTGAAAACTGCTACACAAAGCAACAATAAATAATTACCATAACCAGCAAAACTTTTATTGAAAGCCACCGCAGTTAAAGACACACCATTCGACTCTGATAATTGCCAAGCATCAGTCACTAAAATCGCCAGAGCAGTCAAAGTGCAAATTAATAAAGTATCAATTGCTGGACCTAACATGGCTACTAAACCTTCGCGCACAGGTTCGTTCGTCTTCGCTGCGCCGTGTGCCATAGGTGCTGTACCTATACCCGCTTCATTAGAGAAAGCACCTCGTCTAATTCCTAACAAAATTAAACCACCGACCATACCACCCAAGAGAGGATCTCCTTTATAGTTTTCAGCAGCAAAAGCATCCGTAAATATCATCGAAAAGTAATGTGGAACTTGCTCTGCATGAATGATTAAAATCGCAATTACAGATACAAAATATAGCACAACCATACTCGGAACAAGCTTTGCGGCTGTTGCAGAAATACGTTTCAATCCTCCTAAAACAACTATAGATGTGATAATCGCTAAAGTAATTCCAATACTCCAATTAGACATCGTTTCATTTTGTATTCCATTGGGTATCAATAGAATATCTCGAATAGCTTGTGTTAATTGATTAACATTAAAAACAGGCAATGCTCCAATTAAGCCCGCCAGACTAAAAAACACTGCCGCAGGTTTCCAAGACTTACCAAGACCTTCGGTAATAAAATACATGGGTCCACCTTGCGTCTCACCTGCTGAGTCTTTTCCACGATATAAAATTGCCAAGGTACAAGTAAAAAATTTAGTCGCCATTCCTATCAAACCACTCACCCATAACCAAAAAATTGCCCCAGGTCCACCAATCGTAATTGCCACCGCAACCCCAGCAATATTTCCCATTCCAATAGTTGAAGAAAGCGCAGTAGTCAAAGCCTGAAAGTGGGTAATCTGACCTTCATCATTAGGATTATCATACTTTCCTCGCAAAACCTGAATGGCATGCCCCAAATAACGAAACGGAAGAAAACGAGAACGAATCATGAGATACAAACCACCACCGACTAAAAGACAAAGCAGCGGTAATCCCCAAGCTAAACTTGAAAATTCAGAGGTAAATTTTTCGAATTGTTCCATTTGTTCTTTTTGAGGAGTCAGGGGGCAGGCATCAGTAGTCAGGCAGCTTTAACGTGTAAAAGATAAAGCTGCCTGACTATTGATGCCTAACTCCCGTCCCCTATTTTTTACTTCAAAAATCCCATAATCCACGGTTTCCAAGCTCGTCTTGCAAGAGCAATATTTTCCTTCTTTTTAAAATCTTTCCGAAAGAAAACCAATCCAAAAAAGTACATATCAATCGATAAAGTTACCTTTGGATGTGCGATAATTGTATTCCAAGCATCTTCCATGCCTTGCGTCCAGTGAATGTCATCAAAGACAAAAATACTATTCTCATTAGCGTACTCTAAACACTTTTCAAAGTACTCAATCGTTGGTTTTTCGCGATGATTACCATCTATGAATGCGTAATCTAAAGTTTTTAATTCTTTTAATGCAGGTTCTAATTTTTCTTCAAAAGTACCAACCATTTGCTGCACATTTGTCGCTTTCATGCGAGTCAAATTCTGCCTAGCTACCTCCGCAATTCCTGGGTCACCTTCAATTGTGATGAATTTAGCCTTCATTGCCGCGCGAGATTGATACAAGGTTGAAATGCCGACTGAAGTCCCCATTTCTAACATGGTTTTCGGCTTATATTCATTGATAAGATGGAATAGAAAACGACAATAAAGTGGCATTGTCGCTGAATATTTCACCAAACTTCTTACAGATCTTTCTTTTTCCCCTGACACTAAGGAACCTGCACCGTAATCCTTGATTTTCAACACATTACGATTTTTCAGCAACAACTTTCTCAAAATCTCAATATCCTTAAATGCATAAAATGCTCTCTTCTCCTCGACTACCTTTTCGGTAAATCGGTAGACAAATGGCGAATGCACATTGTAACGTGTTTTCGCTCGAAAAAACCAGCGCATTAAGCGTATGAATTGTCGAAATTTTTCTTGCATCAGGGCGAAGGTAGTGGTTATTGGTTATTTGTTAATAATTATTCCATATTTTCTTCTCCTGATAATTTGTTCCAGCAAGTGAAGCAAGATAAAATTACGACATCCAACTGAACCTTTTCAAACCTTAATAGTTATAAATATCAGAAATCCATTTGGAAATCTAAAAAAGACGCTTACTTTTGCGTCATAATCAGAAGGAGAAATTCTTCTAAAAAAGTAAAAATGAATTTTAACGCATTACATCATCATCATCTTTTCAATTGCTCTCAAGCGATAAGGTGACCCTGTGTATTTGTGTAAAAAATATATTGACAAACCCGTTTGAGTAAATCAAACGGGTTTTCTTTTTGTACCTATGATTGGTTTGCTTGAACAATTTTATTTCAGAAATGACCAAACTAAAAATAGCAGTACAGAAAAAAGGCAGACTCCTAGACGACTCCCTCCGTCTCCTCAAACAATGTGGTATCTCTATCAATAATGGCAAAGACCAATTGAAAGCAGAAGCCCGAAATTTCCCTTTAGAGGTTCTTTATCTTCGTAATTCTGATATTCCACGTTATCTAGAACAGGGTGTTGCAGATATTGGTGTCATCGGCGAAAATCTGTTGGTAGAATACGACCGAAATATCGAAACAGTCCTACCTTTGGGCTTTTCGAAATGCCGCGTTTCCCTTGCACTTCCTAAAGAAACTAACTACTCTGATGTTTCTTTCTTCAACGGTAAAAAAATTGCCACTTCCTATCCAAATACATTGCTTAAATTCTTGGCAGAACAAAATATACAAGCTGAAATCCACGAAATCGCAGGTTCTGTAGAAATTGCCCCTAATATCGGTTTGGCAGACGGAATTTGTGATATCGTCAGTACAGGCAGCACCCTTTTTAAAAATGGTCTAAAAGAGGTCGAAATCATCGGAAAATCTCAAGCGGTTCTTGCTAAATCTAAATTACTCTCTCCCGAAAAACAAGCAATTCTCGACAAACTTACTTTTCGCATTGAGTCAGTTTTAGCTGCTAAAAACATCAAATATGTATTGATGAATGTGCCAAATGAGAAAATTGCGGAAGTGAGCACCCTCCTACCCGTTTTGAAAAGTCCGACGGTGATGCCTTTAGCGACAGAAGGTTGGAGTTCTTTACATACCGTGATTAAGGAAACGCAGTTTTGGGA
>CAZQTE010000433.1:0-4998 GCA_964595615.1 uncultured Saprospiraceae bacterium | reverse complement strand
CCCTTCAGGGGTTGGGGGCTTTTAAAACGAATATAAATTCCGTCCAAAGTCCAATAGAAGTAAAGTGATAAGTGAAAAAACTTATCAAGCTCAGACAGCTTATAAAAACACGAATACTTTCTATCCAAATGAGTTCTAAATCTACTAATATCCTTATGTTATTAATTTGATAACCATAACATAAGAGATAGGTGAAATTAGCTGGAAAATAGTTTCGTATAAGACTGAAATAAATATGATAGAGAGAGGTTCTATTTTAAACTCTCAGTAACTGTGTCAAGCTACTCACTACTTAGACTCTCTATATTTCATGTGTGTGAATTGAGCGCAAAAATATGAAATATATATCAGATATTTCATTTTGTGTAAATATTGTTTAATTTATATATCTAAAGTGTTGATTGATAAGGTGAATTCTCTAAAATAATAGCTAATATAGAGTATTTTTAAATACTCTCTGTCAAACCTTTATAACTTATTCTTTAGATAATCCTTATTAAGTAACGACAAAACAATAAGTCCGTCATCTGGACAGGTCAAATTTTCCTCATTTTTCACTTCAAATCGCTCAAAGTATTAACAATTATCGCGTTTTGAAGCCAAAACTGATAAAAATTATACACTGTCCAACTTGTCGGAGTTATTATTTCGTCGTTACTAAATTACTTTTACATATCGAGATTTTTTTTGAGAATAGACGATTTTATAGTGAACTTACAAAATAATAAAATGGATAAATATCAAGATATTAGGAAACAAGTGCTTGCTTTATTTCAACAATTATCAAAAGAAGAAAAATCTGAACTTTTGGTAGATTTGCAAAAAGGAATAGATGAGGCTATTAGCCCCAAAAATCTTAAAAATCTAATGAACGAGCGGGGTATTTCTAAAGGAATGTATGGTAATGTTGAAGGTTTCCTAAATAATGAAGAAAACACGACCAAAAGAAGGGAGAGCGCTTTTAAGAATAAGTCAATGTCAGATGCTATTAAAGCCATGCGTGCCAAACGAGATAAGAAATCATAGCCTATTCAAAAATGTTGAAATTGTCATGTTTGAATGAGTAATGCCTAGTTTTTTTCTTAATCTACTACGTGCAACTTTTACGCTGGCAGGATTTTTAAAAGTTAGATTGGCAATTTCTTTAGTGCTCATATTCATTTTTAGAAAAGCACAAAGTCTCAAGTCATTTTTAGAAAGATTCTCAAATTTTTGACTTAATATTTGAAATAATTCACTGTTAGCTTGATTGATTTGTAAATCTAATTCTTCCCATACCGTATCATTTTTCGCTATGTTTATTTGCTTTGTAAGCACCTGATTATCGCGGGTGTCTCCCATGGTTTTTAGCTGGTTTTCCATATTATGAATGGCTTCCCCTTGCTTGCTTAGTATCAGCAATTTTTTGACTAACTCTAGCTCCAAACCATTGTTTTTATATAATATCTTCGTATTTGCTTCCTGTAGTTGATGACTTTGTTTTTGTATAGTCTTATTTAGTTTTATGAGTTGTGACTGTTGTCTGAGCACTTCTTTGTTTGCTTTAAAGTATCTAGTCGCTAACCAAGAAATAAGAAAAATGATGATAAGACCTCCAAAAAGCAAAATCCTCTGAAATGTCATTTGTTTATTCGCAAATCGTTCTTTTTCCTCTAATTCTAACAGAGATTTTTTACTTAATAATAAATCTTGATTTTTCTTTGCCCATTCTTTAGTTGCAATATTTTCCTGTTCTTTAGACTTCTTTATTTCTTTAATAAAATTTTGATAGGCTTCATTAGATTTTTTTGTTTGTCCTATTGCTTTGTAAGCTTTGGCTTGTAGTTCATAAATTTCTTCAGAATAGCAAAAAATGGATTTTTCAGTACTTAGAAAACTTGCCCTTTCTAAGTGCTGAATGCTTAATGTAATATTCCCCATCTTGTAATGAATTTCACTTAGAGTTAGTAAAATTTGTATGTGACAAAACCACAAATTTTCATTTTGACTTATGGTATATACTTCATTAATTAAATCTAGTGCTTTCTGATTTTTATCTTCGCCCATGTAAAGTAGCGCATGTTGATTTATAGAAAAACAATATGCTCTAATATTATCCGTTTTTTTCCAAAAATTTATAGCTCGCTTAATATAAAAATGCGAAAGTTCATTTTTGTTTTGTGCTCTATATACCTCACCTAAACGATGTAAGAGCCAACCATGCTCTACTGTCATGTTGTTAGTCGAGTCCTCTAGCTCGACACCTCTTAGGTATAAGTTTTCTGCTTTTTCGTAATCATTGATGTGATAATGAAATTCTCCTAAACTAAGATATGTTTTTGGTAAAGATGCAAGATTATATTGTTGAGAAATTTTCAGCTGAACTAGATTATGTTTATAGGCTTCTAGCAATTTGCCTTCTATTCTATAAATAAGAGCTATATAATTATGTGCTGCAGCAATATTCTCTGGAGGCACATTTTCTCTTTCGAGCACTTTTTGAAAAATTGCTTTTGCTTGAATGAATTCTGAATTCTCAAAGTGTCTTTCTCCTCTTATAATAAGAGTGTTTAGTTGTACAAAATCATCATCAGTATTCTTAGCTAGACAAATAAGAGCGTCAATAAGGCTATCATTAGCGACTTTTTCTGTAAAACTTGCCTTTTTTAGAACTTTTATTATCTCTATAGCTTCTTTCTCAGGATTTGAAAGAAGGGTGAAGTCATCACAATTAGAGAATGTATTTGCATACAAAGAGTTGCCCAACAAGAATATTGTTAAGTAGAGTAATAGGTGTATATGAAGTTTTATCTTAAGGCTATTCATTAAATACTGATACTTATAGATTCATAAAGTTTAATGATAAAGGTTCTCCGTCAAATCGTGTGAAGGTGACATGAAAAAAATAAAAACCTAAGTAACGACAAAACAATAAGTCCGTCATCTGGACAGGTCAAATTTTCCTCATTTTTCACTTCAAATCGCTCCCCGACCTTCGGCACGGGGCAGGCAGCGTATTAACAATTATCACGCTTTGAAGCCAAAACTAGCCTGTCCCGAGGCAATCGGGAAGAAAAATTATACACTGTCTAGCTTGACGGAGTTATTATTTCGTCGTTACTAAGCAATTATTTGATTTTAGCTTTTTCTTTTTTTTCTGTCACACGATTTGACGAAGAACGATGATCAATAAAATCACAAATGTCGATAAAATAGCTTGATAATTTTTTTTGTATTAGCATTTTTGAGAAAAAATAATGGATGTTATCCTAATGCTATCTATAAATTTAACTGTTAAACTAGATTTATCAGTAATTTTGCGTCGTAGTTATTTAATTCTGCTCACATGAATTATTCACCTCTATCTATTAAAAGATAGTTAACATCGGCTAATGGTTTTTTTCATTGAGCAAGATAACTATGTCGAAGAGTAGTACCTTTTAGTAGGTGCTACTCTTTTTTTCTTATTTTGATGGGCTGAATAATGATATTCCTACTAAAATCTATAGTAAGTACTCGGACATAATTATTTCGATAATTAGAACAGAGGAAATTTTTTGATTGATTTGGCTTTAAAAACCGCCAATACCCTACGGTCTTTAAGGATTTTTAGAGTGAAATCAAGCGGAAAATTGTCCTGTTCTAATATTGTAAATAATTGTGTACGAGTACTTAACTAGCACGTCTGTATTATTTCGTCGTTACTAAATTGTTGTAACTACTCAGGTGTCGGACGCTTAAATCAACCAAAAGCAAAAAAAGTAAGAAATATTTTAAACTTTACGAAAAGCCAGCGTCTGACACCTATTTTTTGTTATCCAGTAATAGGTGTCAGACGCTAATTTTTATTGAAGCTACGGTAAATATTCTATTTTGCCACTATTATTTAAGTTAAGCGTCCGACACCTGAGTAGTTACAAATTGTTAAAACTGAAGTTTTGTAGAGTTGATTGCCTGTGATTTTGTAATAGACTTGTTACCCAGATACAAACCGTCATCTGAAAATATCTTTTCCCGCTATTTCTACTTGAAAAATGCTTCAATAGAGCGACTATTCAAGAATTTTTCAAGCAAAACTATCAGAAAAATCTAAGTTTCAGGCACTTATTTCTATCTGAGTAACAAGTCTAATAGTTTTTTGGGTTAAACTACATTTTAATCCACAGAAGGTGAAGAAGGAATAAGCGGAAGTTTTAAAGTCATATTTGTCCCTAATTTAAATTCATCTAGATGACCTGCAATTTTACCGCTATTTAGCTTCAGATGAATGTGCATATTGGTCGTATGATGCGTGAATATAGCATGATGCGAATCAGAGTAAAATCCCAATAATTCTACCTCCTGATTTTTAATCGTTCCATTCAATCCTGATGAGATATGTTTTTCGTGAGAGTGTTCTGTATCGCCGTCCTTCCAGTCAATGACATGCCATGTTAATTCACTTGCCTTTCCCTGTATTAAAAAAGGAAAAGCTTGTTTGGTGTCAATATTGTTTTCATTTGCTATCTTTTCAAGATATTTTTCTAATTCTTTTTCAGTGCGAATTTCTTGAGGAATGGTGAGAGTAAGCCAATCTTTAACCGTAGCATAGACAAAAAGTGTCGCCTTTTTTGAGTAAGTACTATCAAATTTTATTTCCTTTCCTTCGACATACGAATTATAAACTTCACCATTAAATATTTGGATTTCACCTTTCAAATTTTCAATAGCTCCCAGAGCATAAAGGTTTTCGATAGACTCGAATTCTGATAAATCCGTCTTTGCTGACAAATCTCCCTTATGCATTATATTTTTCAATGCTCCTTTGTAGTTCACTTCAAAAGATTGCTTCTTCTTAGGTGAATTATCGCAAGCAAAAAAGAATATTAAGATTATTGAGAAAAATGATAATTTAGTTTTTGAGCTAAGCATTTGGATTTGTTTTTTTATTTTGGTTCTCCGCAAAATTATTGTGTCCTTACTATTTAAGTGCCTGACACTATTTATTCGGACATTTTGAGAGGATATTTTTTCGTTATT
>CAZQTE010000432.1:0-4999 GCA_964595615.1 uncultured Saprospiraceae bacterium | reverse complement strand
TTTGAATCATCACATGAGCATCCACCATTTTTATTCACGACCAAAGTATTAATTATATGTAACATCATAAAGAGTTTTAAACAGTGTCAATTTTCTTTCCATAAACTCGAATTTTCTCCATTTTTCTTTCTTTTCTCAAATACAAAACTACCTTTGCATTCAAACGTTATACCAACGTATTTTTGCCCGATAATAAGTCAAAATCTATCACTAAGATCATAGTATGAAAAAAGAGTCACTAAAAGAAGCAGCACTTCACTACCACGCAAAAGGAAAACCTGGTAAAATCGAGGTTATTCCAACCAAAGAAACGACCAACCAAAGAGATTTATCTCTCGCTTACTCTCCTGGAGTGGCTGAACCTTGTCTGGCTATCGAAAAAAATCCAGAAGATGTCTATAAGTATACGGCAAAAGGAAACTTAGTTGCCGTTATATCTAACGGAACAGCAGTGTTGGGACTCGGAGATATTGGTGCCGCAGCAGGTAAGCCTGTTATGGAAGGAAAAGGCCTACTTTTCAAAATCTATGCAGATATTGACTGTTTTGATTTAGAATTGGACACCAAAGACGTTGATGAATTTGTGCGGACGGTGAAGATTTTAGAGCCAACCTTTGGTGGGGTGAACTTAGAGGACATTTCTGCACCTGAGTGTTTTGAAATTGAGGAGAGACTAAAAAAGGAATTGAATATTCCTGTAATGCATGATGACCAACATGGTACAGCAATCATTAGTGGTGCAGCGCTTTTAAATGCTTTAGAGATTGTCGAAAAAGACATCAAAGATGCACGTATTGTGGTAAATGGGGCAGGGGCTTCGGCAATTTCTTGTACAAATATCTACATCTCTTTAGGTGCCCAAAAGAAGAATATTTTCATGTATGACAGTAAGGGCTTAATTCACCCTGACCGTGATAATTTGAACGGTAAAAAGCCAGACTTTGTCAATGGGACGATGCCTCGTGAGACGAGTTTGACGCAGATATTAGACGGTGCTGACGTGTTTGTTGGATTATCGAGAGGGAATGTATTGGACGGTGAAATGATAAAAGGTATGGCTCCGAATCCTATCATTTTTGCCATGGCAAATCCGACTCCTGAGATTTCGTACGAAGAAGCAAAAAAATCACGTCCAGATTGTATCATGGCAACAGGACGTTCTGATTATCCTAATCAGGTGAATAATGTTTTAGGTTTTCCATTCATTTTCCGCGGTGCATTAGATGTGCGTGCGAGCGAGATTAATGAGGCAATGAAGTTAGGGGCAGTACGTGCTTTAGCTGATTTGGCTAAGAAACCCGTTCCAGATATCGTGAACTTAGCTTATGGTAATGCGGATTTAAAATTTGGAATGGATTACATTATTCCAAAGCCTGTGGACCCGCGTTTGATTTCGACTGTCGCGCCAGCAGTTGCAAAAGCAGCTATGGATAGTGGTATTGCGAAGCATCCAATTAAGGATTGGGAAGCGTATGCTGAAGAATTAGACCGTCGTTTGGGACAAGATAATACTTTGTCAAAAGTCATTGAAACCAAAGCGAAGCAAGAGCCAAAGTGTGTTGTTTTTGCTGATGCAGAGAATGTTTCCGTTTTGAAAGCGGTGAAAGAGGTAATCGAAGAAAAGATTGCAAAGCCAATTTTAGTTGGACATCGCAAACGTGTTACAGATATTATTGAAAATTATAATTTAGGATTGGAAGATGTAGAAATCTTTGACCCTAAAATGCCAAAGAATAAGAAACGTGCAGCTATTCTGAAAGATTATACCGAAAAGCTTTATGAGAAGCGTAAACGTAAAGGTATGACTTATGCTGACGCTGAAGACCTGATGTTGACGAATAACTATTATGCTGCAATGATGGTCGAAACAGGGGCTGCTGATGCGATGATTGGTGGTATGACTAATAAATATCCAACAACAGTTCGTCCTGCATTGCAGATTATCGGTTCACGTGATGAAGTTAGTAAAGTGGCGAGTATTCACATCTTGATGACTCGTAATGGTCCTCTTTTCTTGGCGGATACGACGATTAATCATGATTTGACACCTGCGGAAATTGCGGATATTGCTGAATTGGTTGCTGATCAAGTGAGAATGTTTAATATTGAACCTAAAATGGCAATGGTAACCTATTCTAACTTTGGTTCTGTACCGAATGGCGAGTCTGCTTTATTGATGAGAAAAGCGACGAAAATCGTCCACGACAGACATCCAGATTGGATAGTTGACGGTGAAATGCAAGCACACCTAGCATTGAACCCAGACAAGCTAAAGGAATTTTATCCTTTCTCAAAATTGGCTGGACACCGCGCCAATACACTGATTTTCCCTAATCTTTCTTCTGCTAACTTAGCTTATAACTTGCTCAATGAAGCCGCAGAAATGGACTTAATCGGACCTATCTTATTAGGTATGAAAAAACCTGTTCACATCTTGCAAATGGGCGCGTCTGTGCGTCAGATTGTTGATATGGTGGGAATCGCGGTGATACACGCGCAGGAAATGTAAACGAGTTTAGAGTTATGGGTTATGAGTTTGCCGAAAATAATGGGCAAACTCACAACCCGCAACTCACTCAACTCACAACTCCAAAACCCCTTCCTCCTTCTTTCTCCATTGAATACACTTTTCTAATTCATAATTATCCAAGCGATTGTGGTAATAGTATAAGAGTTTGAAATTCTCGCTTATTAATTTGTCTTTTTTATTGAATATTAGGGGTTGTTCTGCATGATATATCCCTAAATCCTTAACACCAGCACGAATAAGTTCCTCTCCCGATTTTTTCATCACATACTTAGACAACTTGATGTGCCCTTTCTTTTCCATTTCATAAAGTCTCTCTTGCAGGTCATCTAAAACCTCAGACATTAAGTCTAATGGGAAATGAAATTCGTCCGTCGGCAAACGTAAGATACCGTATAAATCTAATGCTGGGTTAAAATGCTTTAAGACATTAAAAGCAGCAAAGGCAACTAAGTGAGATGCTAGAACGATGTTTTCCTTATGAAAACGCTCGACAATGCGTTTACCTAATATTTGGGTGTATTGTTGCTCGCGTTGAAGGTCTTGAGTGACTTCACCGTCAGACATAAAATACTCTTTCAGTTCGACTTGCTTGCCAAAGCGGTCATAGCTTATGCCTTCTGTGTCCACAAAATTACCTAAAACATCCATTGGCTTTCCAAAAGAAAGGGTAATATCAGAACTCTCTGAAAAGATTTTCCAGCCAAATTTCAAAATACTACGCAGACTATAAAAATTATCTTTCGAGTTAGAAAGGTAAAATTCCTTGCCCGAACGTTTCAAGTGTTCTTCTATCAAAAATTTCGCTTCCAAAGTCACATCATAGCCCAAAATCAAAGGAATGATAAACACTTTTTCTTCCTTACCTTCCTGATAATTAGCACGTTGCGCCTCCATGATAGAGCCGATTAATCCTAACTTTAACTTCGTCTCTAAATGCCCCGAACGGGAACGCGTACCTCCTGGAAAGAATAAATTGTTTGTTCCTTTTTGAACTGACAATTTACACATCGTCTTCAATGTCTCCAGATAAATTGGATTCTTCTTACGGCGGTCAACGCGATACAAACCAAGGCGATTCATAAAGTAAGCTGTGTAACCTGTATTGTACAAGTTCAAACCTGCACCATAAGTAAAAGAAGGCAATCCCATAACTTGGTCCATGACATAGCCAATCAAAATACTGTCTAAATTACTAAAGTGAGTCGGAACAACGATAACTGTTCCTTTATCAAAAAGTGCGCGGATTTTATCAATTTCACCCTCTGCACGCAAACGGTCAAAGACATTGTGTTTCCTCCCGAAAAGACGCCCAAAATTACGTCCCGCGGCAGTATTCAAGAGTCTTCCGAAAAAAGCAGTAAGGAATTTACGTGCGAAAAGGAAGGTTTTCACCTTAAAAGTACCAATAATTTCTTCAGAGTAACGGTGAATAATTTTTTGCAAGAGTTGCTCATTATTCACTTTTGCCTCTCCGTCTTCTTTATCTAGTGAACGCTTGACTAATTGAGATTTGATTTTTGACCAAAATTGTGCATCATTTGGCGGGTCAACCTTCCACGGTTCTTGCTTCATGCGAATGCGCTCCGTGTATATGGTTTTAGCGATGACTTCTTCGATTTTATCGCCATATTTAGCTTTTAGACGCTCTAGTACCGCTAAGTCTAACTCATCGACTAAAGCTTTACGATTTAAGTGCTGCTTATATATCGGCCATTGCTCAATCTCTGGTAGGATATGAGGATAATGAAGTTTTGTCTCCTTCTTTTCTAATTCCTTAAAATCTTCTTCAATCATCTGTTCGTTGTCGGTTGATTTAGTTCCCATACGGACAAGCAGTTGACAGTCGTCTCTGCGCGCGTTCTAAAATGTTTTCGTTTGAGCTCGCAAGATAGAGTCTTATTTTGGGAATGTGAAATCGTAGGGCGCGGCATTGTTATAGAAGAAGTAGTCTGTGGATATAAAATTATATTTTTTTATAAACTGACTGAACATAAGAAGACCTTCACCGTTATATCGACATACGACAAGGATATTAAAATGCTGATTATCAGTATGTTAATCAACAAGGTAGTTGGTTGTTGACTCATAAAGACATGTGCGCTTTTGAACCATAGAGGAGTACTCTATGGTCAAAAAGGATATAAATATTTTCAGAATATTTGAGACAACCAGATAAATAGTGTTACGCATTTAATAAAGAGGCAAGTTTTAGAGATGTCATCTTAGATTTTAGATGTTTAAATTTACCGTTTATCAGACATGAATTAAATTCTAATAGAGAGTAGTTTTCCCGATGCTCTCTCCTTGGTGCGGAATAACATAGTTATTCCGCACACATTTATAAGCTATCAGATTGAAAAATGATACAGTAATAGTCACTTTTAAAGTGTCTGCTACTTCTTGGAAAATGAGATGTCAATTTTACAAGCTGATTATCTAGGTCGATATAAGTATTTGATAAGTAAAAGT
>CAZQTE010000431.1:0-5015 GCA_964595615.1 uncultured Saprospiraceae bacterium | reverse complement strand
CATCTGCTAACAATAAAAGTATGCCTGCATAACGATAAACGACAATGTCCGTATTGTCAAAATTTCTATTGTAATTGGTTCGGTTCCATTTAGCAACTCGTGCTTCACCTATTGGCTCACTACTAAAGCCTTCTACCTGACCTTCGCGAGAAAAATAATAACGAAAATCTCCATATACAAGAGCTATTGAATCTCGCAAAACACCCAGTGAGTCCGTATATTCAACTGTTCTTTCAAGTGGAGGATCAATGCCAGGATATTTCTCTTCCCAAGCTGTTCGTTCTATTGGAAATTTCTCTTGCCATTTCTTTTCCAATCCTGGATTGATATAGAATGATGGAATACCTGCAAAAAACAACGACATAATAGCAGCTCTATTGGCAAAAGAAAAACCTGGATTATCTCGGTCTTCACCAATATCATAACGAATAGAAAAGATAAGTTCTGGTCCTTCCTGAATTTTACCTCTACCATCTGGTACTGCGGTATTAGGTTCGTTGTTATAAAACAAGTCAATCCAGTCATCCACGTTATCTACTAAGCTATGCTCTCCTAATTCAACTATGTTATCTAAAGCTACTTTTGCTTTTTCATAATCTTGAAGCCACATGTAAACTTCTGCTTGCATCGCCCAGATGCTGGCTTTTGAAAATCGAAATTCACTTGAAAGGGTACTCATGAGTTCTTCCGCCCTTAACATATCTGGAATCACAACATCATTCATTATCGTAGTGCCATCCGTTTGTGGTTTTTGAATGTCTGCCAATCCCTCTGTCGGTTCTGTAAACAAAGGAACTCTTCCCCAAACTCTTACCGCATCAAAATAAGCAAAAGCTCTAACTGCGTGTGCCTCTGCTAAAAGATTTTGATCGAAACCTGCTATGGTTGGGATATTCTTGATGGCTTGATTCGCTCTGTTTATCAGGACATAAAGCAAATTCCATCTTGAAGCTCCAGCATTTCCATCTGTGAGGTTTTGAGTTACTAATTCGGTGTTGTTTTGAGTTGCTCCAGCTGTAGCCAGAACGTAATTATCTGATCTAAATTCTCCCCACAGAAAATGCTTAGCACCATAGGCCATTTGCATGCCATCATAAACGGCTGCCACACCAGCAGCTGCGTCGTTATTATTTTTCCAAAAATTCTGTGGACCTATTTCACTAATCGGCTGTTCATCCAATAGACCACTACAAGATGCACTAAACATTACTATTGCAAAAAGTAATACCGTATGTTTGATTAGTTGACTATTAATAAAATTTATCATGTTTATAATTTAAAAACTGAAATTGTGAATGAATAATTTCACTATTCCACTATTATTTTAATTGAAATTTCAACCCGAAAATGAACTCACGGTCATTAGGGTATCTTAAATTATCTTGCCCTGGAGTTAGAGGGTTTCCTCTATTCCCCAATTCAGGATTAAAACCAATATAATTGGTCCACGTTAAGACATTATTAACTGCTAAATTTAGAGATACTTTACCGATGCCCTTTACTCTTTTCAAGAATGAAGGAGATAAGTCATAGTTTAATCTAATGTATCTTAACTTGACAAAATCGCCTGGAGTAACAAAGAAACTATTAGGTCGCTCTCTGTTTTGATTAACTCTATTTAGTCTTGGATATACGGTGACGTCTCCTTGTTCTCTCCAAGCACCTTCAATCCGGTCAGGTCCAGGTGTTTCGAGAGATGAATTTAAATCATTTCTGGCTTCATCCCATCTTCTATATATATCTTGACCATAAGAAAAATCAAAAAGGAAACTAAGCCTAAAATTCTTATATTTTAAATCATTAGAAAAGCCACCAAAGAAATCAGGAAGACCATTGCCAATAACTTGTCTATCAGCAGCGGTAATATCAAAATCGTTATCCAAATCTTCCCATATAATATCACCACCAGTTAATACTGTTCCTGCATTTGTCATTTGCATTACTTCACCGTCATATATTGCACCATCTATGGAATAACCCAAAAGGTTATCTGCACCATCAAAATTAGGTGTTAATCGTTGACCATCTGGTGTATAAGCATTAGATTCGTCGTATGCATAAACCCCTAAATTTTTATAGCCGTACATATTCCCAATCGGCTGACCTTCTTCTACGATATATTGTCCATTTACTTCAAACGGAATACCTCCATCCAGTTTGATGACCTCATTTTCTTGATACGAGATATTAAAACTACTGTACCAGGTAAAATCTTTGGTTTTAAAAATAGAGCCACCGAGCCCTAAATCAATACCTCTATTGTCAACAGCACCTACGTTTTTTCGAATGGCACTAAATCCCGATTCTTCTGGTAAAGGAACATTGGCTAATAAGTCTGTCGTATTTTTTTCCCACAAATCAATGGTTAAATCAATTCTGTTGTCCAGTAATCCGATGTCGAAGCCTAAGTTTGTAGAAGTTGTACTTTCCCAACTCAAATCAGGATTCGCTAAACGAGTTGGAAATACACCGTTTACTCCATCGTAAATTGCTCCAGGCAAAAAAGCTCCTGTAAAATCATAATTACCGATGCGTTCATTTCCTGTGACTCCATAACTTGCTCTAATCAACAAATTGCTTATGATTTTATTATCTTGCAAAAAGGCTTCATTCGTCACTCTCCATCCTAAAGTTAAAGACGGGAAATATCCAAACTTATTATTTGCTCCAAATCTTGACGAACCATCGCGACGGATAGTTGCTCCAACGAGATATTTGTTTTTGTAATCATAATTGAAACCAGCAAATAATGAAAATAAGTTATTTCTACTATTAACTGCATTTAAAACAGTCAAAGTCGTCGGGTCAATATTGTTAAAAGTTTCAATGTCATCTGAGATGAAATTGGCTCTTTGGTCTAAGTTTTCACGAAAGTATTTTTGTGTCTGCATCCCTGCAAATGCTCCAAAATCATGATTACCCCAAGTGTTCTTATAATTAAAATAGTTTTCCTGTTGAATATCATAAGATAGGGTAAATCTTTGTCGTCCGATAGGAATTCCACTATTTGGATTTATTGTAATTATCGGTTGAAAGTCATCCCGTTTATTCAATCTATAATTAATCCCTAAGGTAGATTTTAAAGAAAATTTAGGAAGTATTTCTAATTGAGCATAACTAAATGTTTGCGCTCTGTAATTTCTTGTTTTTATATTTCTTTCCGTCTCCGCTACCGGATTTTGCCGTGCGTTTATTTCAGGTGATAAATCTCCGTTTGGTTCAAAAATAGGAAAGTAGGGAATACGTTCTACCAATTGTTGAAAAACGGCAGGTTCTTGAAGCCCATTTTGTTCTTCATAAGTCAAATTTAACTTAGTTCCTAAGTTGAATCTCTTATTAGGGGTCATATCCACTTTAAGAAGGGAATTCAGTCTTTGATAATCACTGTTTAATACAATTCCATCTTCATTTAAAAAACCAGTATTCCAATAAAATTTTCCTTTTTCACCACCGCCTCTTACGCCAACATTTATTTGTTGTCTCAAAGACTGTTCAGTCACTAAATCCTGTAAATCATTAGAATTTCTATTGATTGCATTTAAAGAGTCACGCTCTTGCGTTGTTAAGTTATCAGTATCATCTTGTCTTAATCTTTCATACAAAATTCTTTGTCGTGTATTCGACACTCGAATATCTCCAACAAGTTCACTGACACTAGTAACGCTGGAAACATCTACTTTTAGCTCTCCTCTTTCACCTGACTTAGTCGTGATTATAACTACACCATTTGCAGCTTTTGAACCATAGATGGCTGCGGTAGCACCATCCTTCAATACCTCCAACGATGCTATATCATTGGGGTCTAAGTTATCGATATCATCAAGCTGCTGACCGTCCACTACGTATAGGGGAGAAGTACCACCACCACTAAATGTAGATACGCCACGTACTCGTATATCGAATCCAGCACCTGGACCACCATTCGATAATATCTGAACACCTGCAAGACGACCTTGAACTGCATCAAAAGCCCCTATAGGAGTAGCCTGAACTATTTCATCTTCTTTGACCGAAGACATTGCCCCCAATACTTTTTTTCTATCTACTGGTGCATAACCAATAACGAC
Source organism: uncultured Saprospiraceae bacterium (assembly GCA_964595615.1). Classification (GTDB taxonomy): domain Bacteria; phylum Bacteroidota; class Bacteroidia; order Chitinophagales; family Saprospiraceae; genus JAHDCG01. Next base: position 948 of record CAZQTE010000431.1, on the reverse strand, counting down.
TACTTCATCTAGTTGACTTGAAGATCCTTCAAGGGTAACATTAACAACAGAGCTAGTTCCTACTGTTACTTCTTTAGATGCGTAACCTGTATAGCTGAATGCTAAAATTTTTTCACCTGGAACTAAAAGAATTGAATAACTTCCATCTAAATCCGTTACTTCACCATTGTTAGTTCCTTTCTGAATTAGAGTTGCTCCTATTAAAGGTTCTCCTGACTCATTAGTAACTTGACCAGTAATCCTATCTTGAGCCTTGAGCTCATTAGCTGTAAAACCAGAAAGGAGCAGAATTAGCAAAATGAGAAACCCTGAAAAAGAGAGTTTCTTTTTTAAACCTTGTAGAGAGTTGAGTTTCTGTTTCTCCATATCATTTTTTATTTATGAAAGTAAAAGATATTTTAAATATATAGTAATTTTACACATTAGGTTTTAAATGGCTATCCTGTACTAACCTGTTAGCTTTAGATTATTAACATATTTCGATAAAAAAAATGGGATTAGACACTTAGAATGAAATTTTATGACAGATTTAGAAAAGAAAAGTGTGTCATAATAGCTGCAAGTTATATTAACGAAAATTATAGGTTCGCATCTGCAAACTCGAAGGGTTTTTAAGAGCTAATTCCTGCGAAAGTTTGGTCAGTTTTCCTGTTTTAAAATCACGACGGAAAATTACAATATTATCTGAAAATTGATTGGCAACTAATAAAAAATTACCAGACGGATCAATCGCAAAGTTTCTTGGATGTTCGCCGTAAGTAGATTCATGACCCACCAATTTTAATCTGCCGTCCGTCAGATTTATCGAAAAGATTGCAATAGTATTCTCCTCGGGACCTCGGTTAGAAGTGTAAAGGAATTTGCCGTCAGGCGAAATATGAATATCTGCCGAACGATAAATATCTTGGCTCTTACGATTGGCTTGATAGTCTTCTAAAAATTCTAAGC
>CAZQTE010000430.1:1969-5050 GCA_964595615.1 uncultured Saprospiraceae bacterium | reverse complement strand
TATTCCTCGATATTACAATAGTAGTTTTATCAGAAATAAACTCCATTGTTCCAGTCAAATTTGTCTTTATCAAATATTCTCCTTCATAAATATCTTTGAATTCTGTGATTTTACTAATGACAAGAGTTTCGTCAGTATTAAATTTCCACTGCCCTCTAATAGGAAAGGTTTCAAACCCTGGTAAAATAATTTGTCGATTTTCAAAAGATATTTCTTCTTGGCATTTTTCGGGAAAACCAGAAATTAAAAATCCAGCTTTTGTATTTGGCTGAATTATTTTTCCCTCGTGAATAATTTCCTCCACACACCAAGAATGCCCAACCAAGTCACTTTTCGAAATTCGAGTTATATTAACAAGAATAGCAAGCATTAAAAACATAAATGACAAACAAACCAAAAGTAAAAATCTATATGCCAATTCTAAGCTTCCTATAATTGGTAAATTCCGCGTTACTTTATCTATAATATTAACCAACTCAAAACGGTCTTCTTGAACATTATAATCTAGTTCAATTCCCAATTCAGATAAAATCTCTTTCGCCTTTTCAAAATCATTTTCAGACACTTCTATTATTGCACCATTATTACCAAGTGCATAAGCATCCGCAACTTGTAAGGTCTTTTCAAAGAGTGTTCTGTATTCAACATTCTCTTTGTTCAATGCAAGTTTAATAATTGTTAATTCTTGAGAATTCGTTACTTCTATTAGTCTGATGTAGTTCATTGATAGTTCTTAGAGTGGTAGGGAAAAAATAAAAATGTCTGGCACCTGTTATTCAAAAACAGATGTCAGACACTAATTTTTCTAAAATTTACTTTGATGCGTAACTTTCGGCATTTTCAAACTTCAAGTGTCCGACATCTTAGCAAGTATTCTTTAAAAAGCCGCTACAATCTTAGTAAAGTCCCCCGCCTTCAACGAAGCACCACCAACCAAACCACCATCCACATCAGGCATAGCAAAAAGTTCTTTTGCGTTAGCAGGTTTCACACTACCACCGTATAAGATAGAGGTCAAATCTGCCGTTTCAGCGCCATATTTCTTAGCAATCAAATCACGGATAGCTTTGTGCATATCCTGTGCTTGTTGTGCAGAAGCAGTCACGCCTGTACCGATAGCCCAAACTGGTTCGTAAGCGATAACAACTTCGCGGAATTGCTCCTCTGTCAAGTGGAAAAGCGCGTCTTTGATTTGCTTGCTAACTAACTTAACATGCGTTCCTTTCTCGCGAATTTCCAATTTTTCACCACAGCAAAAAATAGGTTTCATCCCGTGTTTTAAAACAACATCAGTCTTTTTTGCCAACAATTTAGCGTCTTCACCAAAGTATTCGCGTCTCTCAGAGTGCCCCAAGATAACGTACTCTGTGCCTACTGAAGTCAAATGACCTGCCGAGATTTCGCCTGTGTACGCACCACCTTCTTCTTGATGACAATTTTGTGCTGCAGCATGAATATTAGACACACCACCCAAAACACTTTGCATTGCTCTCAAGTGAATAAATGGTACACCAAGTATAACCGTCACATCAGAACGTACCACACCGTCCACCACTTGACGTGCTAAAGTGCGACCTTCTTCGTATCCCATATTCATCTTCCAATTACCTGCTGCTATTTTCTTTCTTTTCATCTTTTTGTTTAGTTGGTAGTTGATAGTTGTTAGTTGGTGGTCTGCTTTTGCTTGAACCTTTGCTAACTCCCTTCAACTTTGATTTTTAAAATTTTATCCAATTTGATAGTTCCTAAGTCATAGTTGATGAGACACTCGCCTACCAACTATCAACCAACAACTAACAACTTGTTTTCACTCTCTTCGCCTCATTCGCCTCAATCTTATGCCCTGGACGCGTCCAGCGTGGTTTCTCTTTCAGGTCATAATCCGCTGTTTTTTCAGGCTGTGGTTTTTCGTGCTTAGTGAATGGTTTTGTAGGTTTCAATCCTAAAATATCAAACATATCCAAATCGCCGTAAATATCAGGATTTGGTGTCGTCAATAGCTTGTCACCTGCAAAAATAGAAGCTGCGCCCGCCATAAAACATAAAGCTTGACCTTCGATGCTCATTTCGGTACGACCTGCGGATAGACGTACTGTTGTCTTTGGTAAGACCATACGCGTCACCGCGACCATACGCACCATTTCCCAGATAGAAATCGGCTTTTGCTCTTCCATTGGCGTGCCTTCTACTGCGACTAAAGCATTAATCGGCACTGACTCTGGTTGAGGCGTTAAATTCGCCAAAGTTACAAGCATTTTACAACGATCTTCTGCACTCTCTCCCATTCCTATAATACCGCCAGAACAAACAGTAATGCCCGCTTTGCGTACATTGTCTATCGTATCCAAACGGTCTTGGTAGCCACGCGTAGAGATGACTTCTTTGTAATATTCTTCTGAGGTATCGAGATTGTGATTGTAGGCGTAAAGTCCCGCGTCACTTAGTTTTTTTGCTTGATTTTCAGTCACCATACCAAGCGTACAGCAAACCTCCATGTCCAAGTTATTAACTGTTTTGACCAATTCTAAAACATGGTCAAAGTCAGAATCATCCTTTACATTACGCCAAGCCGCGCCCATACACAAGCGCGAAGAACCTAATAGTTTCGCACGTTTTGCAGAGATTTCAACTTGCTCTTTTGACAATAAATCATTCGTCGCAATGCCCGTGTGATAACGCGCCGCCTGTGGACAATAGCCACAATCTTCCGAACAGCCACCTGTCTTAATAGACAATAAGGTGCTAATTTGCACTTCCTGCGGATCGTGATTTTCACGATGAACAGTTGCTGCTTGGTAAACCAACTCTAATAGTGGTCGGTTGTATATTTCCATGACTTCTTCAAAAGTCAGTTCTTTCCTTGGTGTACTCATAATTTGATAAATATGAAATATGAAGTATGAAATATGAACTCTTTATACTTGTGCTTTTGTTAGAGTTATTTTTCTGGTGCAATGATAGGGATTTTTTTAAAGGTTATTAAGGTTTTCGCTATATTTGAGTTTGAAAAGTATTCGCTATTTCCAATCTGTGACTCATTCGTGAAATTTAAGCAGAGGATTGAATGCGATACTTTGAACT
>CAZQTE010000430.1:0-1869 GCA_964595615.1 uncultured Saprospiraceae bacterium | reverse complement strand
CCGCCAGCAGCGCCGATTACAGAAGATTCAAAGTCCTGTGATTACAATGAATTCACGACTCCTGGCGAATTTCAAGCAGGTGGCGTACAAATGATTGAACTAAAAGAAGGTCATAAAGTTTGGACAAAACGGGTAGGAAATTCCCCGATGAAAGTTTTGATTTTGCACGGTGGTCCAGCATTGACGCATGAGTATTTAGAGTGTTTTGATAGCTTTTTTCCGCAGGCGGGGATTGAGTTTTATCATTATGACCAATTGGGTTCTTACTACTCTGACCAGCCTGAGAATGATAGTCTTTGGAATATTCCAAGATTTGTCGAGGAGGTCGAGCAGGTACGGGTTAAATTGGGATTGAATGCGGATAATTTCTACCTTATGGGCAACTCTTGGGGCGGTATTTTGGCAATGGAATATGCTTTGAAATATCAGCAGAATATGAAGGGTTTGATTGTTTTGAATATGACGGCTGATTTTGATAAATATGAGGCTTATAATGCTAAATTACGGGCGAAAATGCGTCCTTCTTTGTTGGATAGTTTGAGTTTTTATGAAGATAAAAATGACTTTGCTAATCCAGTTTATCAAGATTTGGTTTTCAACGAATATTACACAAAACACATCTTACGTCGCCCTGCGGCAGAATGGCCAGAACCCGTTTTACGTAGCTTCAAACACATCAATCAACACGTCTATGAATACATGCAAGGTCCGAGTGAATTTGTACCTGGAGGTATTTTGAAAGGTTGGTCTGTTTGGGATAAATTGCCGACTTTAACTGTTCCGACTTTAATGGTTGGCGCGAAATATGACACTATGAATCCAGCAGAAATGGAAGAAATGGCAACATTGGTGCAAAATGGACGTTCATTAATCAGTCAAAAAGGTGGTCATTTGGCAATCTGGGATGACCAAGAATTTACGATGAGGGGGATTATTGACTTTATTAAGGATGTTTACGAAGGCGAGCAATAGTCTCAGCTTTTTTTAGAATTGTTATTGGTTATTAATTATTGGTTATTAGTTATTTTTTATAAGCTAAGAGCGCAATAATTAATAACCATTAACCAATAACCAACAAAATGAAATACTTATTAATTATCGCGACTATATTCGCAACTTATTCATTTACAACAAATTACAACACTAAACCAACGCTACAAATGGCGCTATTAAAGTACAATGGCGGTGGTGACTGGTACTCAAATCCGACAGCTTTGCCCAACTTGGCGAAGTTTTGTAACGAGAATTTGGGAACTGATTTTATCGATGATTACGCGACCGTAGAAGTGGGAAGTGCGGAATTATTCAACTACCCTTTTGTGCACATGACAGGTCATGGAAATGTTGTTCTTTCGAATGCAGAGGCAGAAAATTTGCGTACCTACTTGATGGGAGGTGGTTTTTTGCATATTGATGATAATTTTGGAATGGACCCCTATGTGCGCGTAGCGATGAAGGAGGTTTTTCCTGATTTAGAATTTATAGAACTGCCATTTGAGCATGAGATTTATAAGCAAGGATTTGAGTTTAAGAATGGTTTGCCAAAAATCCATGAACACGAAGGTAAATCACCGCAGGGATTTGGAATTGTTTATGAGGGAAAAGTAGTTTGTTTTTACACTTACGAGTGTGATTTAGGCGACGGTTGGGAAGACCAAGATGTGCATAAAGACCCAGAAGATGTGCGTCGCAAGGCTTTGCAAATGGGGTCTAATATTGTGCGTTATGCTTTTGAGCGGTAGTTTTTAGTTATTGGTTATTATGTTATTTGTCATTATCAAAATTGAATAACTAATAACTGATGTTACGCATCTATTTTTTTGAAACCACCCACAAATAAATTCAAGCAAAAGTTTGGATTTATGTTTT
>CAZQTE010000429.1:0-5054 GCA_964595615.1 uncultured Saprospiraceae bacterium | reverse complement strand
TTTTTAGTTTGTTAAAAAAGCATCAATCTCTTGCTTCCATTCTCCAGCATTCCGCCACAAATAATTCTCATGTCCAGCATGAGGAAAGATACTTAATGACTTTTCTCCTTTTAGATTTTGAAAAATGGCGTCGGTCTCAGCGCGAGTGACACGGGGGTCTTTTGCACCGTAAAGTAATAAAGTTGGGATGTCAACGCCTCTTGCGTATTCGGTAGGATTGTGAGCGTAGGCGTTGAAACCATTTTGGATGCTGCCGTATATCATTAATAAATCTGGGAGGATGAAAGTGGGTAAGCCCATAGCTTCAAAGCGTTTTTGCGTGGTTGTGCGCATACTCCCGAATGGACACTCGACGATGAGTTTATCAGGTTTGATTTCTGTCTCTGCAACGGACTTTAGTATAGCAGCTGCGCCCATTGAAGAGCCGAAAAGGATAAGTTCTTCTTCTGGAAATCTATTTTTGATGTAATTATAGCTAACTTCTACATCCTTACTTTCTTCAAAGCCTATCGTTGTTTGATGCCCCGTAGATCCGCCACTGCCCTGAAAATCAACCAAAAATGTACGATATCCTTTCTGATAAAATTCCTCTGCATAGTTTATCATACCTGATTTGCTACCAGAGTAGCCGTGAAACAAGAGTACAATTCCTTTAGGATTTTCAGGTGAGACCAACCAGGCTTCTAAGTTTTCTTTGCTTTGAATATTGATTGTTTCATGTGTTCGGGCGGGTTTGTGATAGTTAACAGGTTTAGGATTGCTAATGCCCCAAAAAACAACTTTTAATTTTTCGGTGAAAGGAAGATACTCTGGTTTGCCACTTTTTGGGGTGTTACTTTCTGCGAAATGGGTGAATTTATAAGCATGATTATAAGAGATAACATTCAATAATAAGAAGCCGAAAAGGAATAGATATTTGCTTATTTTCAGGATAGTTTTCATTGGTAAATATTAGGATTTTTTGGCTTCAAGCGCAATAAATAAATCTTGTCTATTCCTTGACGAGTACAGACACCCCTACTCCATTCTCCGTCAAAACACGTAAATAATATATTCCTGAAACTAAGTTATCAGCTATCACAAGTGCATTATCATTAAAAATTTGTGAAGAAATCTTCATCAATTTACCTTCCACATTCCGCATTTCGACAGCCAATATATCTTCCGCAAAAATCTGAACTTGATGATTAAAAGGATTTGGAAATACCTTTAAATCAATAAGTTGCACATCATCTACATCGGTACATAAGACGACTTCTATTTGTTCCTCCGCAAAATTTGAACAATTATTTTCATCTGTATAAGTGTAAATAACGGAATGGAAACCAACATCCGCAACTACAGGATCAAACAAATCTACCTCAATAAAATCACCAGAATATTCTCCCCCCAAAGGCATACCGCCATCTACTAAAAGTAAATCTCCATTCGAACAAATAGTATCAAAAGTATTTAAAGATACTGTCGGTAATTCATGTACAGTCAAAACAATTTCATTCGAATTTGCTTCTGTATCTGTCAAACAAGCACCTTCGGAAATAGTCTGACAGCTAATCACATCTCCCATGCCAAAGTCAGTCAAATTTAAACTATTGTCAATTGAATTTTGAACTTCTATCCCATTTACTGACCAAATGTAACTAAGGGGTAAAGGATTTGAAGATGCTATAAATAAAGCAGATAAATCATCCGAATTACAATATACCGTCTCCTCTACATCTATCCCAAGTTGGGGTGTAATTCCCTCCATAACATCAACAGTAATTGTGTCTGAAAAAACTATTAAATCAGAAGCACAAGGAGCTGTAGTCTCCATTTGAACCTGTACAAATGTAGATGCCGTAATGTTATCTATTGTCAACTCTAAACTGTCATTTGGCAATACCATGCCGTCCACAAACCAAGTTATTGTTGGAATTAGACCTCCCTCTATTGGAGTCGCATTAAAAGTCATACTTCCTCCTTCACAGACTTCTGTTCCCGTCGATACTAATGATATTTCAGGATTGGCGATAGGGAATATCGTTACAACTATAACATTGGACATTGCCTCTGCACTTGTTACACAAGTTTGCGAACTCGTCAAAATACAGCTTACAATATCATTATCATTCAAAGAGCTAGACGTAAATTCACTGCCAACACCAACAGAGACGTCATTAACTCGCCAATCGTAAATTGGACTATCACCTCCGTTTTCTACTTGTGCTGTAAAGTTAATTTCAACACCTGTACAAACTATTGAATTTGAAGCTTGAATAGTAATTTCTGGTGTACTTGGTACTTCCACTATAATCGTTTCAGCATTGGATACAGCTGTTGTTTCTCCTCCACATTCATCCGTAACTGTGACCTCACATATAATCGCATTTCCAGGTCCTAATTGGTCTGTGCTATATGTATCGGTCATTGAGACTACTTCTCCATTTAAGCGCCAAAGATATGTTTGACTCACAGCTGAGTTAGTAACATTTGAAGTAAAAACAACTGTATCTCCTTGACAAATTTGTGTTTCTGAACTTTCTATAGAAACTTGTGGAGTAGCTGGCATTGTAATATTAACAGATATTGTATCAGATATTGTAGTCAACATTTCACCGCAAGCACCTATTTTAGTCACCTCACAGGTAACAGAATTCCCCGCTGTCAGGTCAGTAGTTGTGTAAGTCTCTGTCATAGCCACAATCATCTCATTCAATCTCCACACATAAGTAGGATTATCTCCAGCATTGCTTACAGTAGAATTAAAAACAACGGTATCTCCAGGGCAAATTTCTTCGGAATCTGTCGATATAGAAATAGTTGCCAAGCTATCTGAAGGAAGGATTGTCACTGCTAGTAAGTCCGAAAAAGCCGTAGATGGCTCCGCACAAACTTCCGCAGATATCATTGTAACTTGTACAACTTCATCTCCACTCACATTCTCTAAGGTAAAATTTGCATCATTCTCATCTTCAACATTACTACCATTGACCTGCCAAATATAAAAAGGATTACCTAATAAAACGCCACTAGTGGGAGTTGCAGTAAAAAGAATATCTGCCCCCATACATACCTCTAATTCACTGGCAGTAAGACTTACGGCAGGTGTGATAATAGGCATGATAGTTAAAGAAGCATTTTCACTACTTATACTTTCATTGTTTACATCTGTTAAAACACAAGAATAATTTCCTTCATTCGCAACAGATAAACTACTAAGTGTCAAGCTACTTAAAGTCTCTCCTTGGATATCTACGTTATCTTTTTGCCATTGGTAGGTCACAGGTTGCGCACCTATCGCAGCTACTACAAAAGTTACAGACCTTCCTTCACATCCTATTTGACTCTGTGGTTGCTGAGTTATAGTTAAAGGAATATTTACTTCCTCTCCAAACTCAAAACAGCCCATATCCACCGTATTATCTTGTATTCTTTGCAAGCCATCCAAATCAACAGTTTCTCCTGTTTCATTAATATCAGAATTGCTACCAACATTAACACAAGGCGAAAATTCGGTTAAATGATACTCCAATCCTTCCACCTCTGAAAAAAGAGGGTCTTGGTTGAATATAATGCCAGCTTGACAGTTTATTGAACCTGAACCTAGTAATAAGTCTTCACAGTTATCAATATCTACTAAAGAGTTGCTTAGATTGATAAGTGGGTCACTATTACCACTGTAATGAAAAATATTATCAAAACTCGCCGTATTTTCCCAAAAAATACAATTCATCACATTAGTCGTACAATCTCCGCCGTCCGTAGCATTAACATAGACTGCTCCCCCTGTATTTGCATAGTTTTCAACAAAAGTACAATTCGTTATTTCTGTAATGACATTCCCTCCAAATGTACCCAGACTATAAACGGCACCACTACTGCTAGCCATATTTGCTTTGAAAAGGCAATTTGTAAATTTAGGATTTCCAAAACCATCGCTAAATCTTCCAAAGGTATAAACCGCACCACCTGTTGCAAATGCTTCATTTTCAATAAACTTGCAACGTGTAAAGATTGGTGAGCCATTTCCGTCACGTGCATCATTAAACACCGCTCCGCCGAGATTGGATTCATTGTTTCTAAACACACAATCCTCAATTAATGGAGCAGTATTACCATCATCTAAGGCAAAATTGTACATACCACCTCCTTGACTTGCAGAATAATTGTTTTCAATAATGCAATTGCGAATGATAGGACTAGAATTACCGCCATCAGCTGAGCCGTCATTATAGATTCCAGCTCCTCGTCTTCTTGTCGTTAAATCACTAGAATTATTAGAATCTGCTTCTCCATCACGGATGCTGAATCCGTCTAAAATGGTTTGATTAGAGGCATTGCGAAAATAAACAACAGTGTAAGAATTGTTAAATGAAGCATTATCGATTTCTAAATCTCCACTTAGAACGCTAATATTTGCATTGAAATCGCGCTCCTCTAGACTCGTCTCTGTACCAGAAAAACCTCCGAAGACATGTACTCCAGTTGGAATTTCAAAAGAAATGTCGCGGTCTTGTTGTGAACAAGGATTACAATCAACAGGGATATAGAGTCCTTCTTTGACCCAAATTTCTGTACCAGAAGAGGCGGATGATAGTGCGGATTGTAGATTGCTGGCATCTGACCAAGAACTGCCATTTCCATTGCCGAAAGGCTCGACATATATAGTTTGTGCAGACAATAATCCTACAATACAGTTCAGTAAAGTAGCTAATAAAAACTTACTGTTCATGGATTTTTTTTTGTAGTCGACTTTTTTAGAATAAGTCAAATGTGTTTATAGCAGATGTCCACAAAGGAATACAAAAGTAAGGTTTTTATTTTAGAAAAAAAGTAATTTATACAGCTCAACATTGCCTTATGTCGCTTGGCATCTCAGCCCTTATAAAAAAAGTGACTTTTGCTTATTTGGGGAGTCTTATTCCTATGTTTAGTAAAAGTAATTCAATAACTTGAGCCATTATACTTGTTCTTTTTCCTTCTAAAAAACACAAAAAATAGTTCCGTGATGCAGACCATGCAACGATTTTTTGAATTTCCTAGAAGAAAAAATTACTACGCATTATGGCTCA
>CAZQTE010000428.1:0-5058 GCA_964595615.1 uncultured Saprospiraceae bacterium | reverse complement strand
AAAACCAAAACTCCTCCTTCGTCGTCAAACAAGGTTTTGCTCTTAACGCTTTTTTACCCTTCGTTTCACTAAAATGAATAATGACAGTCACTGTACCGAAATACTTAGACTTTTTTCAATTTCTTAAGCAAGAGAGCTGATATGTAATTAATCAGTAGTTGTCAAAAAAGAAGCAATTTTAGATTGTCAATCTGTCTTTTTAATCCCGAGGGGTTGAACTCCTCATAACATCTAAATCTAAACAATTGGATAACATCAACTATTACCAAAAATCACACTCCCAATTCCTTTATCGCCAACCAAGACATCAAACCAATACTCGTCTCCAATGCCTTCTCATCAATATCAAAAGTCGGCGTATGCACAGGCGATGTAATACCACGCGCTTTATTTCCAGTTCCCAAACGATAAAAACAAGCAGGCATCTTTTGAGAATAGTAAGAAAAATCTTCTGCTGTCATTCTAATGGGTAAATCAAGCACATTTTCTTTTCCTAAAAATTCAATAGCATCAGCCTTCGCTCGTGCCGTGAGACTTTCTTCATTTATCAAAAAAGGATAGCCTTTCAAGACTTCAAATTCGCAAGAACCGCCCATGCTATCGGCAATTCCTTTGGCGATTTTCACCATTTTTTCATGAGCTTCTGCTCGCCACTTTTCATTCATTGTTCGGAATGTTCCTTGCAATTTGACTTCATCTGGAATGATGTTCGTCGCGCCGCCTGTTGAATTGATTTTACCTAATGTCAAAACGGAAGGTGTAGTCGGATTAGCATTTCGACTCACTACTTGCTGCAAGGCTGTAATAATATGTGCCGTGATAACAATGGGGTCTATCCCATTATGAGGCAAAGCTCCATGTCCTCCTTTCCCGCGTATGGTCAAAAACAATTCATCTGCTGAAGCCATATACATCCCACCTCTAAATCCTACTGTCCCCGCCTCCAATGGCGGATGCACATGTTGTCCAAAAATACTAACTGGACTCGGATTTTCTAAAACACCTTCTGCAATCATAATAGATGCACCACCTGGTAATTTCTCTTCAGCAGGTTGGAAAACCAATTTAACAGAACCTTCAAATTCATCGCGCAATTCTTGCAAAATGCGGGCAACACCCAAGAGGGAAGCCGTGTGTACGTCATGTCCACAAGCATGCATAATGCCTTCATTTTTAGATTTGTATGGAACATCATTCGCTTCTTGGATAGGTAAAGCATCAAAATCTGCACGTAAAGCGATGACACGTTTATTCGGATTACGACCTTTAATAAGTCCAACAACACCATTATCTGCGATGCCGTGTTGGTGTGCAATTCCCAATTTTTTTAATTGGTCGGCAATGTAGCGTCCTGTTTTCTTTTCTTGATAAGATAATTCAGGATGCTGGTGTAAATGCCTACGAATAGCAATTATATCTTCGTGGTAAGCTTGTGCTCGGTTTTTGATTTTCTTTTGCAAAATATGCGATGTTTGCTCCGTAGCTTAGGTCTCCGACCTGAGAAAAATGACTACTCAGGTCGGAGACCTAAGTTACGGGGGCTACTCCTCCTCAATAGGCGAAATGCTCTCTATAAAAAATATTTCTTTCTCAAAATTAATATAAAACTTCCCATTTGAATATCCGATACCATAGAAAGAATTATTACTTCCCACGCCTGTATCGATTTCATCAGAGTAAACAATATCATCTACATTCAATAAATCATCTTGCGCTAACATCCATGGAAAACCTAAAGCGCGTTGAGAAAATACAGAGTCTCCGACTACTTCAATTTCCTGCAATAATGATTCATTTTCAGAACGTATCCAAGATAATCCATTGTCTAAAGATGTATGTTGGTCAAAGGAATTAAATCCTGTCGCAATAATTCTATTATCTTTTTGGAAAAAGTCCACTATCCAACGTCCTAATGCGCCCACATTTGCAGGGCGTTCAGCATTACCATCTGGCGTTAATCGATAGGCGCCATTTTTTGTTCCGACATAGTAATTCCCATTGATGAATCGTACTACTTGCAATTGGTCTTCCCCTTCTTCTACGTCCATCAAATCAATACGATGTGTCGGCGTTAAAGATAGAATTTGGTTGTAATTCATACTTGGTTCTATATCAAAATAGAAGGCTACATAATGAAAATTGACGATTGTCAAAAGAACGAATTGTGTTTCTGTATCATTGAATGCGCCATTTAAACGGGCTTCTCTATCAATTTCTACTTTGTTATCTGTCGGATTTTTCAAATCATCAGCAACTATTCTAAATTGTACTCCTGGAGTTCTCGTTGCATGAAATTCGATGACATCTTTTCCATTATCCAAAGTGTACCGAACAAAGAAATTATCGTCTAAAACAGGGCGAGCAATCGCACCGTCACTATCTGGAAAAGGGCGCAACTCCAATAGAGTGTCTTGACGACTCAGACGTGCAAAATGATTTTCGGTAATGGCGTAAACTTCGAAAGGTGTTCCAATGAGATTTTGAATCGGGTCTTCTAAACGCACAGATTCTACGCGTTGCCATTTTGGTCCTACAATGTCGGGATTAAGAGGTCTTGCACGGAAACATGCAGTAAAAACCAATATAGTTAGAAGTCCCAAAAAGAGATTTCGAGTGTTAAATATAGAAGTCATATGATTTGTGTTGTCGTGTTTGTTCATGGTGAACGGGTTTAAGCTTTTCTATTTTTAGAATAGCTTTTTTCTAAAACTAAAAAAGAAGAAAATTATTGAAAAATTGAACAACACTTTGCTTTGGAAAGGAAATCGTACAATCCTCAATAGAGAGAAAATTTCATTGAAGGAGGGTAGATTTAAGACGCAAATATACGGTAATCGTAACTAATTTATCCAGTTTTAACTGACTTTTGCAGAAATCCGTCGTCATAAAAGTACATTTCGTCTGACTTTTCTAACTTTACGGGTCATTAGACCGTTTTTTGTATAGAAACGGTTAGACATTAACTTAAAATCAAAATGTTTTTTTGGCAAATTTGGTAATTTGTCAAAGGATTTTTCAAAACAACTATATTAATGAAAAATACATTAACCATTATTCTTTTGGTCGTTCTTGGTATCTTTTGTATCCAAGGCTGTAGCAAATACAATTCTTTTGTTGACTACGATGAAAATGTAGAAAATGCATGGTCTAATGTGGAAACACAATACCAACGTCGTGCAGATTTAATTGATAACTTAGTCAGTACTGTAAAAGGTTATGCTGACTTTGAAAAGAGCACTTTTGTTGAAGTAACAGAAGCGCGCTCAAAAGCAAGTTCTATCAACATTGACGCATCTAGTTTGACGGAAGAAAATATGGCTCAATTCCAAAAAGCACAAAGTCAATTAAGCGGTTCTTTGAGTCGTCTTTTGGCTACTTTTGAGCGCTACCCAGAATTGAAGGCAAACCAAGGTTTCTTAGATTTGCAAAAACAATTGGAAGGTACTGAAAATCGTATCGCTGTATCTCGCCGTGACTTTAATGGTATTGTAACAGAGTACAACAAAAAAATTCGTAAGTTTCCTTCAAGTTTCTATGCAAGCGTATTTGGCTTTGACCGTCGCGCACCATTTAAGGCAGACGCAGGTGCTGAAAATGCGCCTAAAGTAGAATTTTAAGACATTAGTTATTGGTTATTGGTTACTCGTTATTGCAATGAATAACCAATAACATAATAACCAATAACCAGCACAATGAAATTATTCAACAAACATTTTTTCTCGCGTCCAGAAGAAGAGCAAATTGTGGAGACAATTCGCCAGGCGGAGCTGTGTACCTCGGGAGAAATCCGAGTGCATTTGCATACTTCCAGTTGTACGAAACCAACTATGGATGCTGCTTTGGAGACCTTTTATAATTTGGGAATGGATAAAACGGCGCTGCATAATGGCGTCTTGATTTATCTGGCGACAAAGGAGAAACAGTTTGTCATATTGGGCGACGAAGGAATTAATAATAAGGTGGCGGATGATTTCTGGGACTCGACACGTAATAAGATGCAAGCACAATTTCGTAATGGAAATTTTGTCCAAGGATTGTGCGACGGCATTCAAGAGGCAGGTGAACAATTAAAAGAACACTTTCCTTATGAGTCTGATGATGAGAATGAATTGCCTGATGAAATCTCATACGATTAGTTGGAAGTTGGAAGTTGTTAGTTGGCAGGTAAGCGGGACTTAGGATGCTCAGTTTGAGCGTATTATTAAGAGTCCTTCCAACTTCCAACCAACAACTTCCAACTAAATTAAAATAAATGAATTACGTCCTGAATTTGGGTGAAAATAAATTTTCTGATTTGCTGAAAGGCTTTTGGCTTTTGGCTCTTTTGTTAGTTGTAAACGTAAGTTTCGCACAACAACGGAAGTCTGTGCCTGCGATTCGCCCTTCGGACGGATTGGTATTGGATTTGGGTAATGTCTTGTCAGAAAGAGAGGAAGCTGCTTTAGAGCGTAAGCTGCTTGCTTTTAATGATAGTACATCTACTCAATTAGCTATTCTCACGGACGGCAGTTTGCAAGGAGAAGATATCTTTGACTACTCTTTGCGTGTCGCGCGTGAATGGGGAGTGGGAGGTCAAAAAAATAATAACGGTATTCTGATTTATGTTGCCGTACAAGACCGACAAATCTATATCCAGACAGGTTACGGTGCGGAAGGTTTTTTACCTGATATCACAGCGAGTCGCATCATTGAACAAATCATAAAACCTGCTTTTCGTCAGGGACAATATTACAATGGTCTTAGTCGTGGCTCGGATTATATCATCCGTAGTGCGAATGGAGAATACACCAATGACGATGTGGGTGTAGAGAGTTTTCCTATTCCTCCTGAGTTGGTTATTTTCTTAATCGTACTTATCATTTTGGTTGTTTTTCGCAGCAGAAATGATGATGATGACGAAGGTTATTATCGTGGTGGACACTATGACGGTTATGGTCGCAGACGTGCAAGACGCGGTGGCGGTACTATTTTCTTCCCTTCTGGCGGCTTTGGAGGCGGTGGTGGCGGCGGCTTTGGCGGTGGTGGATTCGGCGGATTCGGCGGCGGTGGTTTTGGTGG
>CAZQTE010000427.1:0-5075 GCA_964595615.1 uncultured Saprospiraceae bacterium | reverse complement strand
AGTTTATCATTATAGATCATTCAACAACTACCGTAGAAGCTGCAAGTTCAGAAGGGGGAGATTATGGACATGGAGGTGATATTTTATATCGTTGGGGCAATCCTCAAAACTATGGACAAGGAACAGCAGACGACCGCATTCTCTACTATCAGCATAATCCTCAGTGGATAACAGAAGGCGAACATGCCGGTAAAATTTCAGTTTTCAATAATGGTTTAAATCGTCCAGTACCTACTCTGGATGACCGTTACTCTTCTGTTGAAATTGTTGACCCACTTATGGACTCTCCAGGTCATTACTTTTTTGAAGAAGGTTTAGCATTTGAGCCAAACACTCCAGAGTTAAGTTATAATCAATTAACAATTCCAGGTTTAGAATTTTACTCTAGTTATCTTTCTTCTGCTAAGGTATTGGAGAGTGGAAATATTTTTATTACAGTTGGTATTGATAACTATGATATGGAAATTAACTCTTCAGGAGATGTAGTTTGGCGTTATAACTATCAAAATGCAAATGGCTTTCGGACGGAGAAGTATGATGTCAATTATCCAGCTTTCGAAGGTAAAGACTTAACACCAATCGGGACAGTCGAAAGTCCGTCAAGTGATTACCTTTGCGAAATTATTTCTGGAGTAGAAAATGATTCGCAGTTATTAAATGAGATTGAATTTGTCTATGATTTTGATAATCAAATGGTTAAGATAAATAACGCATCTTCGCAAGTTCTGTATTCGCAGGTGTTTTCTTTTGATGGACAAACCATTCAAACAGATGATATACCAGTAGGATATTCTAATTTTAAAATAAACACTACAAATAGCGGATTTTATTTTGTAAAAATTACAAACCCAATAACTCAATCATCATCTACTTTTAAAATCGTATTATTATGAAACATACCATATCGACTTTATTTGTTTTTATTTTAATTAGTCTCACCAATTTGAATGCACAAGAGGAGACTACTGTTGGCTTGTTGAGCTATCAGATGCCATATACTTACGAAGGATATACGCTCATTTATCCTCACAATCAGCCAAATGTTTATCTTTTAGATATGTGTGGCGAAATCGTTCATACTTGGACAGATGAGGACAATTTTCGACCTGGAAACGTTGCTTATATTCGTGAAGATGGTAGCATTGTAAAATGTAAACGGGATATGGCGATTACTGATGATGCAATCTGGGCAGGTGGTGGTGGTGAGACGGTCGAAATTCGTTCTTGGGACAATGAATTACTCTGGTCTTACTCTTTGAATAATGATGATTTTCGCTTGCATCATGATGTCGCGCCGATGCCTAATGGTAATATCCTACTATTGTCCTGGGAACGCAAAACAGGGGAAGAAGCACAAGCTGCGGGACGCCTTCCTGAATTGTTAGCACAGACTGATTTGTGGTCAGAGTATGTATTTGAAATTAATCCTTTGACGGATGAAATTGTTTGGGAGTGGCACGCTTGGGACCACATTGTGCAAGATGTTGATGCTAATAAACCAAACTTTGGCGTCATTTCAGAAAATCTGCGCTTGATAAATGTGAATTATGATAATAATGAAGCAAAAGCAGATTGGATGCATACAAATGCAATAGATTATAATCCGATTTTAGACCAAATTATGTTGTCTGTCCCAACTTTTGATGAGATTTGGATTATTGACCATACAACAACAACAGAACAGGCTGCTGGACATACAGGTGGATTTACTAATCATGGTGGAGATCTCATTTACCGTATCGGAAATCCCGCGACCTATGACCGTGCAGATGCAGGAGAACGCATTCTCTTTTATCAGCATGATGCACATTGGGCAAATGAATTTTTACCAGCATCTCACCCAAATGCAGGGGATATCGTTCTTTTCAATAACAGAGTTGGAGAAGACTTTTCGACCATAGAGACATTTACTTCTTCTTGGGAGATGTATGTAGGGGATTATGAGACTTTTAATGGAGCATTTTTTCCTGTTGAGTTCGATAATACAATTACGCATCCAACACCACAAAGTCTATACTCTACAGGACTCTCTAGTGCACAATTATTACCAAATGGTAACATCTTGGCTTGTAGTGGAAGACAAGGTTATATTGTCGAAATGACAGCTAATAATGATGTGGTCTGGGAATATAAAACGCCCTTATTAGCTGGTCAGCCAGTAGACCAAGGAACAGAACTAGAGATAAATAACAATTTAACTTTTCGTGCTTTTCGATACCCAACCGATTATGTTGCCTTTGAAAATAGAGATTTATCACCAAAAGGTTGGATAGAAACAAACCCAAGCGAAGACTATTGTCAACGCTTAGTCTCGACTAGTATGCCAGATACTTATAAGTTTGGTGTATATCCAAACCCTGCGACGGACAGAGTCCAAATCACTTGGGATACAGGTACCAAAATTAACTTAAAAGTGAAAGATATTTTTGGTAGAACAGTTTTGATTGACCAAGGACTTGGAGGGATGATGTATCTGGATGTCAGTACTTTAGAGTCTAATTTGTACTTTATTGAAATTGAAGGTCTGGCTGTTTTGAAATTTGTAAAGGAGAGATAATTGAAGTAGGAAGTTGTTGGTTAGTAACCATAAGTGCATGACATTATTTACCCACATAGATAGTGTCATGCACTTAACCAACAACTTCCTACTAACATCCAATTAATTCACAATCTTATCTGCACAAGAAGATGACGCAAAAGCATTAGGTTTTGCTTTGAAAACAAATCCCATACCCAAGATATATCCCATTGCTTCTTTCAATGCTGTATTAGACTTAAAAGATGGATCTGTATTGATATCAGCGTGCACCTCTAGTTCCACATTATGCTCGTCTAAAAGATTACAAAGTGCGTAGGCAATCTCTACGGATTTTCCAACTTCATTAATCATTCGTTCCTTCAAAGACATTTTTTTCTCCGTCTTATCAGAAGCAATATACATAAAACCACCTTTCTTTTCTCGCAAGAAAACAATCACTGTTGCATACTGTGTAGTCGTGCCATGTACTTGGCTATCTGTACCGATACAGACCTTTAAACGATGACCGTCCGCTTTTTCGCGGAGAATAGTTTGCTCAACCTGCTCTTTTATTGGTAAATCGATAGAATCACCATTATATTTTCTCCATTTCATAATCTTTTGTTTTTATGAGTTAAAAGTAATGAAAATTATTGATAGTCGGAATAATGTTTTGCATTGTTCGTCGTACGCTATATAAAATTAACAACCCATTAAATGCGAATTTGAGAATAATAGTTCCCTAAGTAGAATTCTTTTTGAAAATGAGAGAGGAATTGATATTATTTTATGTTTTTGAACTCAGAAAACCGTAATTTTGTTTTCCTAACCACCACCATTTTAAAAATAAAAGTGAAAGGGTAATTTCTTTCATTAAATAAAACCAGAGCAACTTTTTAAGGAAAAAGCTGAATTGGCGCCCTCCAAATTCGTATCTCATTTACTTAGTTGCTTCATACCACCACTATATGGACAAAATAGTCACATTAGACGAATTTATCATTCGTCGTCAAAAGGATTCAGAACTAGCCTCAGGAGAGTTAACAGGGCTTTTGCGCGATATCGGTGTTGCCGCAAAAATTGTTAACCGTGAGGTAAATAAAGCAGGATTATTAAACATCCTTGGAGTTGCAGGTGCAGAAAATGCAACTGGAGATACAGTTCAAAAATTGGATTTATATGCCAATGAAAAACTAATCGAATGTCTCCAGAATAGCGGAGAATGCGCGGGTATCGCTTCTGAAGAAAACGAAGATTTTATCGAAATCAATGCGATTATAGATAAAACTTCAAAATATGTCGTTGTTTTTGACCCTTTAGACGGTTCTTCTAACATTGATGTAAATGTATCCGTAGGTACAATCTTTGGTATTTATCGACGCAAATCAAGTTCCTCTGGAGCGATTAAATTAGATGATTTTTTACAAAAAGGAACGGAATTAGTCGCTGCAGGTTATGTACTTTATGGAACATCAACTTTGTTAGTTTATACTACAGGTCGGGGAGTGAATGGCTTTACTTTAGATCCAACTATAGGGGAATTCTGCCTTTCTCATACAGACATAAAAATCCCTTCTACAGGACGCTATTATAGTGTAAATCAAGGATATTACTTGAAGTTTGATGTCGAAATGCGTCGTTATATTGACCACTGTTCAGATTTGAATTTACGTCTGCGTTACATAGGTTCAATGGTTTCGGATATTCATAGAATTTTATTTCAGGGAGGTATTTTTCTCTATCCAAATACACGTAAACATCCTCATGGAAAGTTACGTTTATTGTACGAATGTAATCCCTTATCTTATATCGTGGAACAAGCGGGCGGTAAGGCAATTACAACGGACTTGAAGCGTATTATGGAAATACAACCAAAATCTTTGCACCAGCGTGCTACGATTGCCATAGGTTCACCAGAAATGATAGATGAGATGAAGGAATTTGTAGAAAGATATAATCCAAATTTTTCGGAATAGCTCTTGTAAGCACTTACTTATGACAGAAGAAAAATGAAAAAGCGGAGGTAAATTGCAAATGGCAATTACTTCCGCTTTTTGGTTTACGTTCTTGAACTCTTTGGAGGTAGCAAGAGAACCCCCCGACAAATAATGCCGGAGAGTTCAGAACGTGCTTAATTTTTTGCTGCAATACTAGCCGGAGAGAGAAGAAAGGAAAGAATAGCTATATTACAGCAATTGCACAGTCTTGTGACATGGAAAAATGACATAAGTCACCTTTTTTAATAATTATTTTTTATGTTTCGTTAATTCAATTCTAAGAAGGGGAATTTTTCCGATAGACTTGTTATGATATAGCTGTCTAGAGAAGCGAAGCTATGCTTATTCTGATTGTTTAATCTGTCTAAATTAAAGTTGAAGAAGTATTTGAAAGGAAATTTTCTTTTGGAGCAGAAAAGTGACTTAGGTCATTAAATTTGAACATTCTCTGCCAAATCATGTGATAGGAAAAAGAGTAGAAAAGTCGAGATATGTGACAAATAAGTATTAGTAAAAGTGATTTAATAAGTTGAGCCATAATGCGTAGTAATTTTTTCTTC
>CAZQTE010000426.1:0-5081 GCA_964595615.1 uncultured Saprospiraceae bacterium | reverse complement strand
GGTAAATATTCCATTCGATTGTAAGTCGGAAGAATAACTGAAATTAGCGGTTCAGAAGTCATTTTTTATTTTTTAATCCAAACAATTTATCATATCGCTCATTAAATTTTTCTAATGAAAAATTGTCTTTTGCAAATTGATACGTAGCTTCAGAAAGCTGTTTCATTTTTGTTGTATCTGATTGTAGTGCCAATAAATTTTGATAAAAAGACGCTACAATCAGACCCTCATTTTCATCATTATCAATGAGCAACCCGTTTTTCAGATGAGTGATATTGTCAGGAATGCCACCCACCGCTGTCGATACAGGAATCGTTCCTTCTGCCATACCTTCCATCATCACCATTGGAAAACCTTCTCTTTGTGAAGTAATCAAAAGAACATTCGCTTGCCGGTAGATTTCCTTTAGACGAGTACGCTCTAATTTCCCCAAACAGCGTACTTGTGGCAAATCCGAGAAGGTTTTACAAAGAGCAAGCTCATCCCCCACTGAAGTAAATGTAAAATCAATCTGATTTTCAATTAACTTATAAAGAATCGCCTCAATCAAATGTATTCGTTTTTCAGGCGAATTTCGCCCAACAAATAAGAGGTTTAATCGGTCAAATTTCTTGCCTTTTGGGTATGTATCGTTTACCTCAATCCCATTAGGAATGCACTGCACTCGACTTAGAAGTTCTTTATCAATTCCCTCTTGTCGGTATAGATTTTCCAATTTCCCTCTTAAAGATTCAGTAATGATTATTCGTTGATCCAATTCTTCGACAACGGGCAAAGCCAAGCGTTCAACATTTGCCCCAAAAGCATGAAGCAAATCAATGATTTTGTGCTTTTTTAAACCCTTGATTATTCCGTAAAAAAAGTCATTGTTTGAACCAAAAATTAGAGTTTTGGGAGTATGATTGAGTTTAAATTTAATGAAAAAACGAACAATTGCTCGAAGTATATTTGATCTGGGCAACACGCAAATACCGTCTGAATTTTTTTCGAATTCTTCTTTCGTATTTAGTCGGCTCTCAATGTGATGTTGAAAAATGATGAATACCTTATTGTTGCGATATACTTGGCGCGTAATATCCAAATGAACCACCTGCGCACCTGCCCATCCGTAGTCTGGAAAGAACAAAATGACGGTGTCTTTCCAAGAGGTTTTAAATAAAATCCATAAGCACCTCAGGGTATTAAAAAATGAACTTGAAGTCCTTTCAGAAATTAAAGGCAAGGCTGAAAGAAACGTTTGAGTCATTGTCAGCAAGGTGGCGCGTTCTGTTGCTCCAAACTTCCCTTTTTTGAATTGAAAAGTCAAAAATTGCTTCAAAACGGTAATGACTTGTATCGGATAAATCTTTTCGCGCTTACCTTTTATCCAAGCATTGTCCGACCTGTAATGCAATAGTGGTTCATGGATTATTTCAGTTTTTACATCATCAGAAACCAGGCGCAAAGCAAAATCCCAACCCATTGATTTTATATGCGAGCGAAATTGATATTTTTTTAAAATCACTGTTTTAAAAAAAGCACTTGAATGCGCAAGGCAGTTTTTCTTAGGTAAAATGGAGCGTATATCTTTTATCATTTCAGTATCTTCATCTGTATGATTTTGTTCTAAGATTTCACCTTGATTATCTGTGATTTTTATATCCGAATACAGCACTTCAATCGCTGGATTAGCCTCCAAAAAATTAAATTGTTGCTGCAATCTATTTGGCAATGAGACAACATCCGTAGCCATCAAAGCAATGTATTTGCCTTTTGCCAATCGAATGCTTTTGTTTAGGGCGTCCGCTTTATGCTGCTTTTTTTCATTTTTTAAATACTGAATTCGCTCATCTGAATAAGAAGCAATAATTTCATCACTTCTATCGGTTGAGCCATTATTGATAATTAAAAATTCAAAATCCGCAAAGGTCTGAGAAAGCACACTTTCAATAGCTTTTGAAAGAAATACTTCGGCATTATCGACCAGCATTATGACTGAGACAGACGGATTTTTCTTTAACATGATTTTGTGCCTTTCTCTATTCTCTAATTAATTTAAAGTTTCATTTTGAAGTATTTCATCAAAAAGCAAATCATAACGTTCGTTAAACTTTTCAATTGAAAAATTGTCTTTTGCATATTGAAAAGCCGCTTTAGAAAACTGATTCATTTTACTCTTTTCGGAACGTAGCATCAATAAATTTTTATAAAAATTTTCTACAATTACATCTTCATTTAGATCATCGGGAATGAGCACTCCAGTTTCCAGATGTACAATATTCCCAGGAATACCGCCGACATCAGTAGAAACAGGAATAACCCCCTCTGCCATCGCTTCCATCATTACCATCGGAAATCCTTCTCTTGAAGAAGTCATTAATAAGATATTAGCTTGGCGATAGACTTCTTTGAGCGCTGTTCGTTCCAATATACCGAGACATCGCACTTGCGGCAAATGAGCAAATTTTTTAAATAGTTTAAACTCACCTCCAACTGCTGTAAAGCTGAAATCTATTCCATTTTCTATCAACTTTTCTAAAATCCTTTTGATTAAATAAAGGCGTTTTTCCGGAGCATCTCGACCCACGAATAAAAGCTTGAGTCGATTAAAATCTTTGCCTGAAGGGTAAGTATTATTCATCGGTATGCCGTTAGGAATGCAGGTAACCCGATCCATATATTTTATGTCAATTCCTTTTTGCATATAGAGTTTATGCAATTTTCCTCGGAGGGGTTCACTTATGATAATCCGCTGATCTAATTCTGGTATAACAGGTAATGCTAAAAGCTCGTAAGTCGCATCGAAAGCATGAGTTAAGTCGATGATTTTGTGTTTTTTTGCACCTTTTAAAACTCGGTAAAAAATATAACTATACGAGCCAAATAAAACGGTTTTAGGGATGCGCTTGAGCTTGAATTTTATATATCTAACGATGAGCCTTCTATAAATACTTTCTTCCTGCAATACACATATTCCGTCTGAATGCTTTATGAATTCCTCCCTATAATTGGGTTCTTTTTCATAAGGGTACTGAAAAATGATAAAGACCTTGTTATTCTGATAAAGTTGACGGGTAATTTCCAAATGAACAACCTCAGCACCTGCCCAACCATAGTTTGAAAAAAACAAAATTATGGTATCATCCCAAGAAGCTCTGCTCAATGTCCACAACCTCGTTAGTGTTCCGAAAAAGCCACCAAAAATCATGGAAAAAATTAAGGGTAAGGAAAAGGCAATTTTCATGAAAATTGTCCATAGTGCCGAAACTTCTGTCCGACCTATTTTGCCTTTTTTAAATTGAAATAAAACGAATTTAATCAAATCAACAATGATAGGAATTGGAGAACCTAAGTTTTGTTTTTGGGACAAAGAAGCGTCATGCACTCTGTAAAGCAAAAGGGGCGCATCGAGTCGCTCGATTTTTTTATTATCCGATACCATCCGCAGCCATAAATCCCAATCTTCTGATTGAATATTCGGGCGATATAGATATTTTTTTAAAATTTCGGTTTTAATAAAAGCCGTGGGGTGAGGAAGACAATTAACTTTCGGTAAAAGTGAACGAAGTTCATTATTGGTCATTGCGCCGTGATAGCCATATTTTTGATTTTGCACCTTTCCAAATTCGTTCATCACTTTTATGGTAGAAAAAACAGCGTCAATGCCTGGATTTTCTTCCATATAGTTTAATTGCTTTTCCAAGCGATTGGGAAGCGAAATATCATCTGAATCCATTCGGGCGATGTATTTTCCCTTTGCCAAATGAATTCCTTGATTTAAAACATTACTTATTTTTTTGTTGATGTCATTCTTTATATATCGTATGCGAGGATCATTATAAGATTCAATAATCTCATCACTTCTATCGGTCGAACCATCATTAACAATCAGAAATTCAAAATGCTCAAATGTCTGTGAAAGAATACTATCGATTGCTTGTGAAAGATACTTTTCAGCATTGTACACTGGCATCAAAACCGTAATAAGTGGACTGTTTTTTATCATTTTTTCTAAAGTTGCTCCGAATTTTGAGCTTTTATAAAATACTCATCCAATTGATCTAAAATGTCTGAATCCTTTTCTGTATTAAACTTTCTTGCAAAAAAATAAGGCTCTGGCAACTGAGTCAATTTTTTAAAATCATCAATTCCCAAATCCTCTGGAGAAGGCGCTTTGTCAACTTTCCAATTAACAAAAGTCAAATTTGGTTTTACTTGAATTTGATTCGTTTCATCTAAGTAATAAAGAATAGATTGAAAGAAAAATTCATCAGCACAAAAAGAGCGTTGATTGTAACTTAAAAAGTCAGGATGTTCCTCCAAAAAGGCAAATATTTTCTTAACAGTTTCGACTCTAAGCGCCCACCACTGCGAACCAGCATAGGGTGTGAGATAGTTTGGAAACTTTCTTTTTTTTAAAATAAGATTGAGACTTGGAGTACTTTTTACAAGTGCTTTTAATAAGCCCCAAACATTAAATGGATGAAAAATTCGCCAACTGAAAAGATAAGGAAGAACCACAAAGTCTGCTCGCTTATCGGAAAAATCAAATTTGTATTGCTCGATACGGACACGCCATCTTTTATTTGACCAAAGTTTGGCAACTGGCAGTAATTCCACAAAATCATACTCCCTATTTTTTTTCAAAAATACATTTAACTGCTCATTCGTTTTTATGGGATAATCCTGACCGCTAATTAAAATGCAGTAGCCCTCTCGCGAATCATTTAAGACAGCCTGCATACATAGCATAGTCGCCTGTACTAAGCTAATGTCTCCCCATTTACATTTGATTCTATTCTCTAAGAAGAAAACATTTGGAAGATTTATAACAGTTTTAAATACTTCAATTTCACTACGCTTATCTATATGGATATAAAAAAAAGTATCAGAATCGTTTAAGCTTCCAATCAAACGTACAAGCTGTTTGGGATTAAAGTGCGCTAATATGATGTAGTTTTTTGTCATAACTTAAGCATACCCACGTGCCTGCAAATGGAACAACTCGGCATATTTTCCATTTTGTTCAATCAATGCTTCGTGTGTTCCGAACTCTAAAACTTCTCCGTTTTCTAAAAACATAATTTTATCCGCCATACGGA
>CAZQTE010000425.1:1647-5123 GCA_964595615.1 uncultured Saprospiraceae bacterium | reverse complement strand
ATAAACACACACCTATTTCGGACTGAGATTCCGACATTAGATAAGAGAAAACATGAATCTACCAACTGCAAAAGAGGCGCTTAAAAAATATTTTGGCTACGACTCCTTTCGTCCGATGCAAGACGAGATTATTCAATCCGTTTTTGATAAAAAGGATACCTTGGTATTGATGCCAACTGGTGGTGGTAAGTCTATTTGTTTTCAAATTCCTGCTGTAGTCCTGCCTGGCACAGCGATAGTTGTTTCTCCTCTGATTTCTTTGATGAAAGACCAAGTAGAAGGTCTGCGTGCCAATGGTATTCGTGCTGCATTTATCAATAGTTCTCTACCATTCAACGAACAGCGACAAGTAGAAGATGACCTTTTTAACGGTCATTTGGATTTGTTGTATGTTTCTCCTGAAAAGATAGTTTCGCGCGAATTTTTGCCGCTTTTAAAGAAAGTAAATATCAATCTATTTGCGATTGATGAAGCGCATTGTATCTCGGGTTGGGGACATGATTTTCGTCCAGAGTACACCCAATTACAATTCCTCAAAACATTAAATCCTGATGTTCCAATTATCGCTTTGACCGCAACTGCCGATAAGGTGACGCGCCGCGATATTTTGAAGCAAATGAATATGGAACAGGCAGAAGTTTTCATTTCTTCATTTGACCGTCCAAATTTAAGTTTAGAAGTGCGCCCAGGCTTGAAGCGCATGGAGCAAATTATTCGTTTTGTCAAAGATAGACAAGGGCAATCGGGGATTATTTATTGTCTCAGTCGTAAAAGTTGTGAGGATGTTGCAGGGAAATTATTAGCCAAAGGCATCAAGGCAGATTTTTATCACGGTCGTATGTCTGCGGGAGAACGCAGCAAAGTCCAAGAAGATTTTATCAATGATGTCACGCCGATAGTTTGTGCGACGATAGCCTTCGGAATGGGGATTGATAAGTCGAATGTGCGTTACGTCATTCATTATAATTTGCCTCGAAATATGGAAGGCTATTATCAAGAAATTGGACGTGCAGGACGGGACGGAGTAGACTCAGAAACAGTACTCTTTTACAGTTTTGCAGATGTGATGAGCTATCGCAGAATGTATGAAGACGAGCCAGGCGAACAAACTGCTCTCAAATTGGCAAAATTGGATAGAATGTATCAATATTCTACCGCTCAAGTTTGTCGCCGTAAAATCTTACTCAACTACTTCAACGAACACCTCCGCGAAGACTGTGGCAACTGCGATATTTGTCGCAACCCACCAAAACTTATCGACGGCACATTAAATGCTCAAAAAGCACTTTCTGCCGTCGCGCGTACTAAAGAAACCGTTGGTCTAAATCTTTTAGTCAATATTTTGCGGGGTTCGCGTGCCTACGCAGTCATTTCTGGCGGCTATCATAATATCAAAACTTATGGCGCGGGCGCAGATACAAGTTATGAAGAATGGCGGCACATCATCGAGCAATTTATCCATTTAGGCTATTTGGATATTGCGCATGATGAGAATAATAAATTGAAGCTAAATGCAGCCAGTAAAGAGGTGCTTTTTGAGGGACGAAAAGTAGAGATTATTAGTTACGAAAGCTACAAAAAGAGAGAAGAAGAGTCCAAAAAAGCAAAGACAAAACCAAAGACAGAACGCGAACGTGTACGCGACGGATTATTCGACCATTTGCGGACTTTGCGGACGAGGATTGCACGCAAAGAAGGAATTGCACCTTATATGGTTTTTAGTGATAAGACTTTGGAAGAGATGTCTGCTATGCGTCCAACAGAAGACCAAGAAATGTTAGATGTAAGTGGAGTAGGAGAGCAGAAAATGGAGAAGTATGGGCAAGAATTTATCAAGTCAATCTTGGGTTATGCGAAAATAAATAATATCCCGCTTTCGACATTTAAAAATCGACAAGCAAAGGAAGTAGTTATTCCTGAAGACAAGCCGAAAAGAGTGCGTCCAAAAGAAAATATCCTACCAGGCGATGAAAAATTAAATACTTTCGAGCGGACTCTAAAATATTTCAATCAAGGTAAAACAGTGGACGAAATCGCAGCGCAACGCAATATGAGTCCTGTAACGATTAGCGGACATTTGACAAAATATTATGTCGAAGGTGTCAATATTGATGTGCATCGTTTTGTGTCGAAAGAAGAAATTCAGGCTGTAATAGACAAATTGCCTTTGTATATCAAAGAGGAGAAAAAGATGAAGCCTGTCTATGAGGCATTGGGCGAAAAGATTTCTTATGATAAAATTCGCTGGGCATTGGCATATCATGAAAAGCGGATGAGGGAAGTGCCGAAGTAAACGCTCAGACGTCGGACACTTAACTCATAGGAAAACTGCGAAAGGAAGTATCAATTATGGTATAGTGAAAATGAGTGTCTGACGTCTGTTTCTGGCTATCACCTAACAGACGTCAGACGCTAACTTTTGCAAAACTTAAAGGAATACTTAATTTTTGTTCTTCGCAGTTAATTTAAGCGTCCGACGTCTGAAAAGCTATGATTTCACAGTGTTCGTATAGTTTTTAATCTGTTTTGGTCGTTTTTGAATTATGTTTGTCGCATGAAAAAAAATTACATCCTCGAAGTCGCGCTTGCTGAAATAGTGATTTTCCTACTTTTATGGCTTTGGAATCCTTATATCGGATTTATGTTGACTTTATTTTTTGTTGGAATTTCTTTTTTCGTTTTGCTTGTTTCTTTGATTGCAGAATTGATAGAAAGAACTCGAATAACACGCGCGTATTTTTGGTGGATGGGGATTTCAGTAATTGTTCCATTAGTCATCGCCGCATTTTTTGTTTGGTCTGGCGGCGGGAGTATTGCAGATTGGATAGAAATGTAAAAGAAAAAACCTGATAACTATAAAAGTCATCAGGTTTTAATTTTTTAATAAACCTTGTCCGAAAATTTGTTTGATTCTCGCAATTCATATTGTCAAGAATACTCTTTTTACAACAAAAAAAGTGCCGAATGTCATGTTTAACAATTCTTGCCAATAAAACAATAGAAAACTCTTACCTTCGCACTCCGTTTTAAAAATTGGAATAAAACTACAACACCATGCAAGTGAAAACCATTGCTATCGGCTGCGACCACGGCGGCTTTGCTTATAAAGATGCGATTATTCGCCTTTTGAAAAAAGAAGGAATTGAAGTTCATGATTTTGGGACGAATTCAGATGCATCAGTTGATTATCCAGATTTTGTACACCCAACGGCAAGTGATGTCGAAGAAGGAAAAGCAGAACTCGGTATCATCTTATGCGGTAGTGGAAATGGCGCAGCTATAACTGCAAACAAACATCAAAACATCCGTTGTGCTTTATGTTGGAACGGGGAATTAGCAGAATTAGCACGTCAACATAATAATGCAAACATGATGTCTATTCCTGCCAGATTTGTTAGTAAGCGCATGGCTTTAAAAATGGTTCGTGCATTTATCAGTACAGACTTTGAAGGCGGTCGTCATGAGCGTCGTGTCGA
>CAZQTE010000425.1:0-1547 GCA_964595615.1 uncultured Saprospiraceae bacterium | reverse complement strand
GCACAAAATTCACTCGAATTTGCCAAAGACCAAGGCGAAATGGCAAAAGATATTCCGACTCAATTGGCGGAACGCATCACTGCAGAAGATTTAAAATCACTCTTAACTGTCATCGCTTCTGACGAAATGCAAGGCCGTGAAACAGGAACAGAAGGTCAGCGTAAAGCGGCAGATTTTATCGCTAGTAAGTTTAGTGAACTGGGTTTGCCAAAGAAAGGTGAAAATGATAGCTACTTTCAAGAAATAGCTTATACCGCAGAGAGTTGGTCAAAAATGAAGCTGAGTGTGAATGGCGAAGAGCAAAAAAATATGCGTCAATTCTATGCTTTCCCAAACACGAATAGCGATATGACACTCGAAACAAACGAGGTTATGTTTTTAGGCTATGGTATTGATGATGAGCAGTACAGCGATTATAAAGGCATGGATGTCAAGGGAAAAACGCTTTTAATCTACTACGGCGAACCTGTTAAAAAGAATGGTATCAGTCGTTTGACGGGGACAGAAACACCTTCTGACTGGTCAACGGATTTTCGTAAAAAATTGCGCGCGGCAAAGAAAAATGGTGCAAAAGCAGTTTTGATTATCGATGATAAATTGCAGCAGAATATCAATGAAAATCGCCGTTTTCTACTCTCTCCACGTATGCGCATCGGACGTGGCGAGCAACCTGAAGAAAATTATGCGAACAATATTTTTATCTCAACGGAGACTGCAAAGACAATCATTGGCAGCAATTTTAAGCAAGTGATAAAAGCACGGAAAAAGATTTCAAAGAAACTCAAAGCACAATCTGTGACTTTGCCTGTCGATTTAAAAATAGAGCAGAAACGCAATATCAAACAACTCATTGGCTCGAATGTTATCGGTTATATCGAAGGTTCTGACCCCGTATTGAAAGACGAAATCGTCATAGTTTCAGCGCACTACGACCACTTAGGTATGCGTGGTAATAGTATTTTCAATGGTGCAGATGACAATGGAAGCGGAACTTCTTCTGTCTTAGAAATCGCAGAGGCATTAGCAACAGCTAAAAAAATGGGGCATGGACCACGTCGTACAGTTATTTGTATGCTGGTATCTGGTGAAGAGAAAGGACTTTTAGGTTCAAAATATTACGTTGAAAATCCACTATTTCCATTAGACAAAACAATCGTAGATGTCAATGTTGATATGGTTGGTCGTAGCGATGATAAGCACACGGACAACAAGTATGTTTACGTAATTGGTTCGGATAGATTGAGTACAGAATTACATGAGATTAACGAAAATGCCAATAATGCATACACAAAATTAAAACTCGATTATACCTACAATGCAGAAGACGACCCCAATCGTTATTACTACCGTAGTGACCACTACAATTTTGCAGAAAAAGGAATTCCAGCTATTTTCTTTTTCAGCGGAACGCATATAGATTACCACCGTCCAACGGATACCGTAGAAAAGATTGAATTTGAAAAAATGGAAACAATCGCCCGTTTAGTTTTCTATACAACATGGGAATTGGCGAATCGTGATAAGGCAATTGAAGTGGATGTAAAGCC
>CAZQTE010000424.1:0-5125 GCA_964595615.1 uncultured Saprospiraceae bacterium | reverse complement strand
TTTTCGACATCCTCACAGCTTTTTCTTAGAGAAATATTTTTATGAGAAAACCCTTCCCAAGAATGTAAATCTATTTCTGTCGCGTTCCTAATAAGACCATACTTTACCAAAGACACCTACATGAAAAATAATATTTTAAATTTAAAAATTACAAAAATTCAAAACAAAATATGCTCAAATAGACTAATAACAATTATATTGCGGAATTAAGAAGCTGTTTGAGTTTAACTAATTCTCTATATGAGGACAATTTTCCGCCTATTTTCACTTTTAAAATCCTTAAAGACCATAGGGTATTGGCGGTTTTAAAAGCCCAAATAGACGAAAAATATTCTCTCACATAGAAAAATACTTAAACTCAAACAGCTTCTAAGGAACGCGAAAAAAATAAATTCAGAAGCCTGAGCGGATTTTTTGCCCTCAATTTGCACTTTAAAAGCCTGAAAATATCAACATTTATGCGGCTTTCAAAGCCCAAATTGAGCACAAACACTCTCACTCGGGATTATGAATCTATTTATCTCACGTTCCTAAAAACTACACATCCCCCAAAATCATGAAAAGTAAGTTCAAATCAGACCTTAGTAAAGAACAAAAGTTAGGCCTTTTCTTAGACACTGTCTATGCTGAAAAGTTTGACATCAACTTTCAGACACATCGCATCATCGATAAAAAACGCCAGCTTTCTGGTATTGACTTAGAAATCCATGATTGTCGAAAACGAAATGATGTAAAGATTTATTTTGTAGATGAAAAAGCTCAATTGGATTATTTAAATAAATCCTTACCTACTTTTGCTTTTGAACTCTCCTATCTAAAAAAAGGTAAATATCGTAAAGGCTGGCTGATTGACGAAGATAAAGAAGCAGCCTATTATTTTCTGATAACAGATATACAAACAGATGATGAAGGTGAATTTGAGAGTTGTAAAATAACCTCAGTTAATAGACGAAAGTTACTAAAACTGCTCGAAGAAAAAGGCTTAACCCCTCCTAGTTTAAAAATGTATGACCAGACAATTCGTGCCGATAAAAGAAATGGAAAAACAGCAATAAGCGAATTGAACGCGAGTAAAGAGGGTTATATATTCTACTCTCATTCCAACAAAGCCGAAAAGCCTATCAACTTAGTATTGAAACTTAATTATCTAGTTAAAATGGGTATTGGAAAAATTATTTAAACCAATCCTGTCTTGTGCAAAATCGGTAATTGACTACGATATGCCTTTGCTATATTTTCTTCTGTGAAAGTGTTTTCTGTATCTCCGTAGGCAATCATTCTTTGATTGAGTAATATGACTTTATCAAAATAGTCTTTTACCGTCGCCAAATCGTGGTGGACAACTAAAAGTGTTTTCCCTTCACTAGCGAGGCGTTTTAAACTCTTAATAATTTGCTCCTCTGTCGTTACATCGACTCCTACAAATGGCTCATCTAACAAAAAGACTTCCGCTTCTTGTGCCATAGCCCGCGCTAGGAAGACACGTTGTTGTTGTCCTCCTGAGAGTTCACCAATTTGACGTTCTTTCAGATTTCCTATACCTAAATCTTCCATAGCCTGCATCGCCACATCATGGTCGTGGGCATCCATGCGTTGAAATATCTTCTTGTGCGGATAGCGCCCCATAAGCACGATATCATAGACTGTCGCAGGAAAAGTCCAATCCACACCATTACGCTGTGGTACATAGACTACTCGTTTTCTTTCTTTTTCTATCGGTTTTCCCTCTATGGAAATCTTACCAGAATTCGTTTCTATCAAACCCAAAATGGATTTGAAAAGAGTAGATTTTCCAGCACCATTAGGTCCAATAAGTCCATAAATCAAACCTGGCTCAATATCCAAGTAGATGTTTGTTAAGACCCGTTTGCGGTCATAACTTACTGAAAGTCCTTTGACAGAGATTGTTGGTTGCATTTAGAAAAATATTAGTCCCATACCCATGGCGGGCAAATTAAGCAAGTTATTTGACTTTACATTTGTCTGGCTACGACTACAAAGCCACCAATTAAGAGCAATGCTAACACGCCCCAAAGTAGCCAATTTGTTGAATCTTCTTCTTGATGTTCAGTAACGGCTGCTTTTTTCTTTGCACTTAATGCTTTGACGATTGTGTTTGTATTATGCTTCAACATATCTAAGTAGGAAGGTGCAGGGCTGTCTTTATCGCCGATACTATCGGAGTAGAGTTGTCCCCCAATACTGACGCCATTGTCTTCCGCTAATTGTTCTAATAATTTAGGGTTAATTGTACTCTCTACAAAAACGGCAGGTACGCCAGTTTCCTTAATGACCTGTACTAAACGCTTCATATCTGAAGTCTGTACTTGAGCGTCAGTTGATGTTCCTAATACACTCTCTAATCGCAGCCCGTAGCGACGACCGTAATATTGAAAGGCGTCATGAGAGGTAATTAAGACCCGTTGAGCAGCAGGAATTTTATTAATCTCAGTTTGAATATAAGTGTCCATGTCTTCTATTTGCTGACGATAAACACCATAATTGAATTCAAATTGCTCTTTTAATTCTGGACGTAATTTGACTAATGCGTCTTTTATATTCTCGATATATTTTAAACCATTACTTGCATCCATCCAAGCGTGAGGGTCAGAGGAATTGGCGTAAGTTTGACTACCAATAGGAGTAATACCTTCAGTGATTAATTTCACATCTGCCTTTGTACCAGAGTTTTCAATTAGTTCAGACAACCAACCTTCAAAGGTCAATCCGTTCTTTAAAATCAAATCAGCGCTGGCTATTAATTGTGCATCACTTGGAGTTGGTTCGTAAGTATGAGGATCGCCACCTATTGGAACAACAGACTCAATACGAACTTCATCTCCACCGATAAGCTGTGCCATATCTGCAAAAATAGAAGCCGTCGAAACAACTAATGGTTTTTCATCTTGCGCCAATAATGGAGCATCAGCAAAAAAGAATAATATTAAAAAGGATAAAATCGTAATTCGTAATTCGTACATCTTAATTCTTAGTTATTTTTTCTTTGGATAAATAGATTTCTGCTCACTTTGTCAGACAAAACCAATTCTTTTTTGTCATTCAAAATGACTTGAATACTCTCATCATAGCTAAACTTTTCAATAATCTTGACGCGTGCGCCCAAGACTAAACCTTGCTTATCTAGGTACTGGAGAAATTTTTCAGAATCTTCTTGCACGCCTACCACGACTCCCCACTCCCCTACTTCTGCATCTGATAGTTGAATTTGCTTGCGGTAAGTAAATTTTCCATCCGCATCTGGGATTGGGTCTCCATGTGGGTCAAACTTTGGATTTCCTAAGAAATCATCTAGTTTTTCTACCAATTCAGATGCTTTGATATGCTCTAACTGCTCCGCAATATCATGCACTTTATCCCAAGAAAACTGCAGTTTTTCTACCAAAAAAGTTTCCCATAAACGGTGCTTTCGAATGAGTTGTGTAGCGACTCGGTTTCCGCCTTCTGTTAGAGTAACTCCTTTATACTTTTCGTAGTTAATTAGTTTTTTTTCTGCAAGTCGCTTTAACATATCTGTTACAGAAGCTGCACTGGTTTGCATAGCATTGCTGATATCATTTGTACCTGCAGGCTTATCTGCCTTTTCGCAAATATTAAAAATTGCTTTGAGGTAGTTTTCCTCTGTTTGAGATATGTTTGGAAGCATAATCTATTTAATTAATATTCATTTTTCAAGTGCAAAGGTATATATTTTTAGACTAATCTAAAAATAACCTACACAAAGCAAAAAAAGAGCTACTTCTAAAAAGAAGTAGCCCTGAGTTTTAGTTAAATATTGTATGGTTATCCTATGAAAAAATTTATTCTTCTATTTCAATTAAATAGCCTGTTAAAACCATTTCTGAAACATTATTTGGCATCTGTAAAGTAGTCCCAGCGGGGAGACTTAGTAGATTAGAGGCGCGTATAAAGTTAGGGCGAAAGAATTCAATCTGAACACCATTTACTACCAAATAACTCACGTCATCATTTGACATTCCTGACTTTACAATAAAAACTTTTCCTGCTGGTACGGTATAAATATTTGAAGATTGAAAATCAATTAACTCTGCCTGAAGTATCTCTGATTCATCAATCAACAATCCAAGACAGTTACAATTTTGAACAATTTGACCTGATTGCAAAATAGGCATACTTGGTGTTGTCGGATGCACATAAGGATTTCCGTCAACATTTAGAGTAATGACTGGCGGTCCACCTGTCATGTAAAAATTTTTGCCTGTTGGTACTTGATAATTCGCACTTGTAACTACAATATAGTCCCCAAAAATACCTTGTGGATAAGGAGTACTTGCCCCTGGCGCACCAAATGCAACATCACTTAAAGTAATCATATTTCCTCCTGTGATTCCCAATGTTTCTCCGTCGTAAATTAATTCTTGAATTTCATTTGTCGCATCGCCGTCGCCGTCAGCCATAATTCTTGCTTGTAAAGTATCTAAGGCTTCTTCTACATTTTCACCTGCAAAAATTCCACCTGTAACATCTACCTCTGCCGCGGCTTGAATTTCATTCATTGCATCGCCGTCATTATCTGCGGTCACTGCTGTTGTCAGAAGTTCTAATGCCGCTTCGACAGTCATACCATTATAAAAACCTCCTGTAACATTAACTTCGTCTGCTTCTTGAATTTCGTTCATCGCATCACCATCACCATCTCCTGCCATGATTGCAGCATTTAAGACCTCCAAAGCTTGTTCAACCGTAGCGCCATTAAACGAACCATTCGTTACATCTACTTGACCTGCTGTTTGAATTTCGTTGGTTGCATCTGCATCGTCGTCTGTCGCTAATGTTGCTGCGATAATTTGCAATGCCTGTTGAACATCTTGACCACTGTAAGTACCGCCTGTAATGTTAACCTCATTTGCATTTTGGATTTCATTCGTCGCATCGCCGTCGTCATCTGCTGCTATATCATTTACTACTTGCGTAATTTGGCTTGATATCGTACCGACTTCTGTACTTACATTCTCTAGAGCTTCCTCTACCGTTTGACCTGCGTAAGTTCCGCCTGTAACATCTACTTGACCTGCTGTTTGAAGTTCATTAGTCGCATCACCATCGCCGTCTGCTGCTATTCCATTCTCTATATTATCCGTAAGCG
>CAZQTE010000423.1:0-5131 GCA_964595615.1 uncultured Saprospiraceae bacterium | reverse complement strand
CCCAAGTTTCAACACCATTTGTACAATCGCCGTCGTCACAGCCTGGGTCTACAGGCGGTGTACCCGCGACACAATCACATAAATCTTCATCCCATGTTTCTACTCCGTTGGCACAATCACCGTCGTCACATGTGCCAGGGTCTGGACAAGCATAGATACAACTACCGTCATCACAAACAGCTCCAGGATTGTAGTTAGTTGCAGTAGGGTCAGTACAACCTGGAGTTTCAGGTGTAACTTCACACTCACAAGTAATTGTATTGTAAAACTCAAAACCATTTGTACAATCACCGTCACTAACACAGGGAGTAGGAGGGGTTCCTGCAACACATTCACATAAATCTTCATCCCATGTTTCTTCTCCATTAATACAAAGACCGTCATCACAAGTTCCAGGATCAGGACAATCAAATTCACAAGATCCGTCGTCGCAAGTTGCAGCAGAATTATAATTATTTGCAGTAGGGTCTGTACAACCATTGACTGGTGGTGTAGTTTCACATGAACATGTGCTTACATTCCATACCTCTATTCCGTTTGTACAGTCACCGTCGTCACATCCTGGATCCACGGGAGGTGTACCAGCTACACATCCACAACCGTCATAAGTTTCTACACCATTTGAACAATCCCCGTCATCACAATTTCCAGGATCGACTAGAATAATATCTTGGTCATATGTATATTGAATACAAATTTCGTAAGTCAATGCAACGTCTCCATCAGTTATGGCAGTAGTGCTTAAACAATCACCAGCAGTAGAAGGGATGATATCAACACCTATAATATCAGAATTATTGACAGCTTCACAATTTGCAAGATCTAATGAATAGAAGCCTGTAGTTGTTTGGCCTCCCCCAAAAGTACCACAACCAGGTGTCAAAACATCTTCAGTAATACCACAAACAGCCGTAGTAGTCAAAGCACAGTTTCTTAATACATTTCCAAACAAAGAGATACCATCACATTCTGGAATAGTAGTAATACCTGTTATATCAATCGTGATGAGAAGAGAAGTAACACCTGGGTCACAAGGGAAGCTTGGAGGTGTAAAGTTATGTAAATACCCTTCGTTGATTGGAAAAGCGGGATCATTGTGGACAAAGTCATTTCGGTCAGGGCCAATAAGGGCATCGGTGACCGTTTGACAACTTGTAGATGTATATTGCCCCATCAGCAGATGGGGAATAGCAGTCATACTGAAGAGTATGATAACTTTTAACAACTGATTTAGACTTAACATCTATCTGTATTTTTTGGTAAGCGTAAGTAGAGTGGTGTTGAGTTTTTAGAGGTTGCCTAGGTGGATTACCTCTGCTTAATTTTCAAAAAAATTAAGCAGAGGTATCTTTAATTCTATTGAAAAACTCGAATGTAGTCCACAGCCATTTGTTGTGGAAATTGAGTGCTTGCGTCAGGGTTACCTGGCCAGTTTCCTCCGACAGCAATATTGAAGATAAAGAAGAATTCTTCTTGGAATTCGCTTAATTCACTACCCGTGATGGTAATAGTGTTATAAAGTACATCATTCATATACCATTTAATCTCTTCATTATCCCAAATGATGGAAAAAACGTGAAATTCATCAGAAAATGTACCTGAATTTAAGGTAATATGGTCACCAAAATCAGCGTGACTACCCTCATGTTGCCAGTGAACAGTACCATGAACACGATTTGGTTGGTGTCCTACTAGCTCCATAATGTCAATTTCACCACATGCAGGCCATCCAACTGTTGTAAAACTTTCACCTAACATCCATAATGCGGGCCAGATACCTTGACCTTGTGGTAATTTTGCACGAATATCTACACGACCATACTTAAATGATTGCTTTCCTCTGGTAATGATACGTGCAGAAGTATAACTACCATTTATTTGTTTAGCTTCGATTACTAATTTTCCATTTGCTACTGTTGCATTGTTAGTACCGTCGCGATAGGTTTGCAATTCATTATTTCCCCAGCCACCAGCGCCAGTTTCATAACTCCAATTTCCTTGACTTAATGAAGAACCGTTGAACTCATCAGACCAAACTAAATTTAAGCCGGGATAAGAATCAGGCGTAGTATAGCCTTCATCGTCATCTCCGCCGCCGCCACCGCCGCCACCAGCTTCATCATCATTTATGATTGTTGCGACACCAACATTACGACCGATGGTAGCATTTACTGCACTTACCAATAATAATTCAAAGGTTTCATCAGCTTCGACATTTTCATCTGTAACTACCTTCACTATGACTTGAGTTTCAGT
Organism: uncultured Saprospiraceae bacterium; assembly: GCA_964595615.1. Classification (GTDB taxonomy): domain Bacteria; phylum Bacteroidota; class Bacteroidia; order Chitinophagales; family Saprospiraceae; genus JAHDCG01. Next base: position 2,875 of record CAZQTE010000423.1, on the reverse strand, counting down.
TGCACCAGCAGAGATTATTGCTGTTTCTGAAATACCTATATAATCTTGTCCTGAATTTGCAGTACCATTTTGAGCAGTATAATCTACTAAGACATTAGTTGTTGCTGCTTTGTCAAGACTCAAAGTAAAAGAAAATTCGGTAGTACCTTCATCGCCTTCATTTCCACTAATATCATTAACACTAACAACTGGCCTGGTTACAGTCTCATCAGGATTATCAGGTTTTTCCTCACAAGAGGTAGAAAAGAGAATAAGTCCTAAAAGTACTAATAAATGAAATTGAAATTTCATAATTTTATTTTTTGATTAGAGAGAATTAGACATTTTATCTAGATAAAAGTAGTCTATTAATTTTAGTGTAAATTTGACACGAAGTTAAAAAGAAAAATAAAATCCGTATAATTTTCATTTGTATGTTTCTCGACAAATGTAGAATGTATGGGAAGACTTCTTTCGTTTTCCGCCAAATCATGTCACTTTCACATGGTTTGGCGGAAAACCATTTCTTTTAAACATAAGTTAATAAAATATAAGTACGCGGACATAATTATCGAAATAATTGTGTCTGAGTACTTATATGCAAACTCTGGCTTTGTTTAAAGAGAGATACGTATACAAGCATTTATAAAGTTTACAAAAAACAGTTTTATTAGAATAATTAAGAAACTTTTCCTTCATCTGTGGTATCTAAGGTAGCAAATTGTAGTAAAAATGCTTGCACGGATATCCGTGCACCTTGTAAATAAGGCATTTTGAGTAGTAAAGTGTAAGTATTATTGTAGGTAAAAGTGTAGTAAAACGATTAATTATTAGCTTTATTTTAGAAATAAAAGAGAATATTATTTTTTCATGTCACTTTCACATGATTTGGTAGAGAACCATTTCTTTTAAACGTCGTAGTGGTTTTCATTCTAATTTAGTAAAAGTATTTCAATAACTTAAGCCATTATATTTGTTTCCCGATAGGAAATGTGGGACAGGCTTTTTTCCTTCTAAAAAACATCCCGACCTATCGGCACGGGACAGGCTAAAAAAATAGTTCCCCCGATAGGAATGCGGGGCAGGCTGTGATGCAGACCATGCTCCCGATAGCTATCAGGATTGAATTTCTTAGAAGAAAAAATTACTACGTATTATGGCTCGACTTATTATTTCGTCGTTACTTAGTGCTTAAATTTAACTAGTCTTGAACCGAAATATTAACGGCTTTCATTAGTAGAGTTACCTTTTTATTTCCTTTTGATTTCACACCAAATGCGGTATACATTCTTCGTAAAGAAGAACTAACTCCCTCCACACTAAGTGATACTTTTTCTGCAATTTCTTTATTACTAATAGAAGGGTTTTCATGAATGAGATTCAGAATTATCCAAGATGACTCTCCAATTCTATTACCAATTGCGGTTTCAATTTTATTTTTATTTAAACTTAAATCTTTGCTATTGCCTGCCGTTGAAACTGTTTGTTTAGCTAATTTTTTATTTAATTTTTCTACTTTATTTAATAAAGCTTCGCGCTTTCTTAAGATATCTTGATATCGTTTTTTTAGATAAACTCCAATAAGAAAAGCCAGTAAGACCAGACTAGTAATAATTAAGAATTGGTTACGTTGATTCCGTAATTGCGTTTTGCTTAATTCTTGTTCATACTCTAGCTTCTTTTCAAGCAATTCCTTTTCGTATTTAACTTTAGATTCATAATTAAAGATTGCTTTCTGATTTTGCACGTTATGCATGCTATCTTGAATTTTATGAAATAATTCATGCATCTCTAAAGCTTGCTTATATTGTTTCTTTGATTGGTATACTTGGTATAGGAGTTCTATAGCATCTCTCAGTTCTTCCGTATTTTTTGTTTTTTTTGCTATCTCGATAGCTTGATTTAATAATGAAATCGATGTGTTTGAATTAGTATTTTGATAAATCGCTCCAAAGTTAATTAGCGAACGTGCTATTCCTTTTTGGTCACCAGCAGTACGTTGTAGGTTAATGCTGAGATTATAATATTTTAATGCTTTTTGATTGTTATTTTGTTTATAATGTATTTGTCCAATGTTACTATAACAAATAGGAAGACCATGAGAAATATCGTTATCTAGTTTTAGTTTTAAACTTTGTTCATAATATTTTAATGCCTCTGTGTAGTTTTCTTGTTGACGATAAATTGTCCCAATATTAGTTAGTGCGTTTGCTTCTCCTTTATAGTTCCCCAAGTTCTTTTGCATAGAAAGAACTTCCGTCAAAAGTTCCAATGCCTTATCATAATCTTTTAAATCAAAATAAACTAAAGCAATGTTGTTTTGAAGAGATGCAACAAGTTTTTTATCCTTTTCTTTTTGAGCTATTTCTAGACCTCTACTATAAGCATTGAGTGCAGCAACATAATTGCTCATTCTTAGATAGACATTCCCCAAACTATTGAGGTGCTTAACGATACCATATTTATAATCAATACTCTTGCTAATCTCTATACCTCTATTTTGTAAATCAATTGCCTCTTCATATTTTGATAAATTTGAAGAGGCAATACCCATAATTTTGAGCGCCATAGACATCTCTTTTTTGAGATCCTCTCTTTCCGCAAATTCATAGGCAATCTTTGCTAAAGCATACGCACTATCAGGTTTGGTGTAGAGATATTGTTGTTTGCAGAATTTCTCAAGAGCATCTAATCGCTCAACGGTGGGACGTTTCTCATTCTTCCAAACAGACCATAATGTATCAGACTCTACTTGTCCAAAAACAAGACAAGAGTAACACATTAAAAACGTCATAAGAACTGAAGGCTTCATATATAAAAGCTCGTAAATTTCGATAAAAAACGTAAAAGATAATTAAACATTTGGTAGATGAGATGAATTTTATAATTACTTAGT
>CAZQTE010000422.1:3556-5193 GCA_964595615.1 uncultured Saprospiraceae bacterium | reverse complement strand
TTTCACTTGAAGAGTCTAACATCTAAAGTCTAATATCTTTTGTCCAAAGTCCAATGATATTAGACTCTACCATTTTCTACTATCACAAAACAAAACTACCTCTCTATGAAAAAGTATGCATTTCCCATCGTAGCATTATGTTCGATGTTTTTCTTTTCTTGTGAAAATCCAAAAATTGTACAATTAGAGCAAGCTGTCGCAGCCAAAGAAGATAAAATCCAATTGTTAGAGGAACAACTCTCTGTAGCACAAATGACAGGAGCAAATTTACTCGAACAAATGAAAACCCTTTCTATAATCAACCAAGATGGGGCAGAAAGCATTAAGAAATCTTTAGAAAATATGACTTATGTCAATGCACGTATGCAGTACAAAGATTCGCTTAATTTGGAGCTCGTCCGCAACATTAAACGCTCGCTTAGTGATATCAACGATAAAGATGTTCAAGTAGAAGTAAAAGGAGGTATCGTCTATGTTTCTATCTCTGATAATCTTTTGTTTAACTCAGGCAGCAGTACCGTTAACGAAGCGGCACAAGGTGTTTTAGCTAAGATTGCTCTGGTATTAAACGACCATAGCCAATTGAATGTATTGGTTGAAGGACATACAGATAATGTCCCGATGAGTCCAACCAGTTGCATATATGATAACTGGGATTTGAGTACTGAAAGAGCTACGGCGATTGTACGCATTTTACAAAATGACCATTATGTTTCTCCTGAAAGACTAACTGCTGCGGGGCGTGCATCTTATGTGCCACGTGCTCAAAATGACACAGCAGCAGGACGCGCGCAAAATCGTCGAACGGAGATTTTGATATTGCCGCGCTTTGACCAGTTCTTTAAGTTAATGGAGTCGCCTGAGTTGGCGAATTAGAGTGAAATAAATATAAAAATGCCCAATTGTTCTTAGGTGAATGATTGGGCATTTTTTGTCTATTAGTAAGAGAAGGTTTACCTTTTTTTCTTATTCTTTGCTTTGAATAATTCGTATTGTAAGCCTATGCGTAGGGCATTAATATGATATTCGTTATTCACTCTTGGTTTTAGAGCTTTGTTTAATCCATAGGAAAAACTTAATTTAGCCATCAATTTTTTTGTTATTTCGTAAGCTAAAGAAGGATTAATATTTGTATTTATTACTAATTCTTTATTGCCTGCAAAACCATTAAAACTAATTGATGAGGACCATCTAATAGCAGGATAAGAATGTAACCCGATGTGAAATTTCTTAATCTTGTACTCTGTACCGATGTGTACTCCCAAAAACGTATTTGTCCATTCTTCAAAAAACAAATTTTGAGCTTGAACATCATAATAGGTTAGACCAAGTATTCCCGTGAATTTTTCTCTTGTAAACCTTCTATCAAAGGCTACACGCAAAGATAAGTCTGGTTCAAAATTGATAAGGTATTCTAACGTTTGTTCTCGAGCGTTAGGAGGTTGTTTTGTAACATAATCAGAATAGCCGACTTCTACACTTAATGTGTATTGGGCTTTTACTGAGAAAAAGCTTAAAAAGGTTATGAATAGAAAACTAATAAGATATTTCATATTATTTATTGTTTTTCAAATGGCAAGGATTTATTTCTCAAACGAGAAATAAATCCTTACTATCTGAAGATAAATTCAACTATA
>CAZQTE010000422.1:1969-3456 GCA_964595615.1 uncultured Saprospiraceae bacterium | reverse complement strand
AATTCAACTATAGAACAGATAACTAAAAGAATTGCCAGTTATCAGGACAACCTTCCCAGATGGCTTTAAGTGTAACACCAGAGATTCTGTCGTTAAGTTTTTTACCAAATGGGGGGTGACACCATCTTGTATCACTTAAATCTCCACAACCTTCTGGGTCACCTCTATCCATAAAAATAGTATGTCTATAACATTGTCTGTCTCTATTAGCAAAATTCACATCTCTGTAATATCTTATACCTGTATGGTCTGCACCTTGAGCCACAGCATTACATCAGTGAGAAGCTACGTCATTCCAATTTCCACCTGTAGACTTTGGTATTGTTGATAAATCGGCAATTAGACCTCTTGTATAGCAGTTGAAATCGCCGAAAGTCAACAAATCAGCTTCACACTCAACACAAAGAGATGCTCCTCCTTCGTTGGCATGTTCCCATAACCTAGCAACTGGGGTTCTTGCTGAACCAGTACCTTCTTTTGAAAATGATGTGACTTCTCTTGTCCTTAACAATTTTTTTAGTTTGTCAATAGAAACAGCTATTGATAATTCTTCTTTTAATTTTATTAATTCTGTTTCTATAAATTCTTCGTTCTCAACAGTATTAATTTCAACTAACTCCTCAATAGCGTTAAAAAGTATCCAATTTCGCGAAGGAATATCATCTATACTTCTGTAGTATCGGTGAAAGCTTATCTCGTCTTCAAACAAAAATTGTTTATTGGGAGATGATGCAACTTTAAAAAATTGAAAATCATTACTATTCGCAAAATCCTCAAACAAGTCTCTTTCTTCACTCGGAGCAAATGTATCATCGTCAGGTAAGTACTGTAAATTGAAAGTTCTGTTTGCAGTAATGACCTGATAAGGAATTGCCCCACTTTGAGATAATTCTTGAACAGTATCTGCTTCATTTTTAGAACAAGAAAAAAGAACGAGAACGCAGAAACTCGCGAACAAGTAGGACAAGGGGGTGAAAAAATTAATTTTTTTCATACTTTTGTAAAGTTTTTAATTAGACAATAAGGAGGGCTGCTACTACGTCGAAATAGATTAGCGGTCTTCCTTTTATTTATATCACAAAGTTATGGTGAAACATTTTAATACCAAAGCACAAAAATGTATCAAAACGTATCATTTTGTATCATTTTTCCTCGGTACTTAGCTCTTTTTCAGTCTTTCTAATTAATATATTTTTTGATATGCTCTTCCAAAGTTCGAATATCTACACGGAGATGCTTGCAGATTTTAATAGTATCTGCGGGTACAAGTTTACCACTTGGTATGTTTAGACATTTAGTCTTGCGCCAAAATTGAAGCCGTTTCATATTGTAAGCTTGATAAATGATTTTTCGAGAAAGAAGAGGAAATGAATTGTTTGGAGAATTGTTGTGTTGTTCAGACATCGGATAAAAGTTTATGATTTAGTAAAGGGAAAGACTATTCTACTTCACCATAAAAACTCTAAATTGCGGGAATTGCGGGAATT
>CAZQTE010000422.1:0-1869 GCA_964595615.1 uncultured Saprospiraceae bacterium | reverse complement strand
AATTGCGGGAATTGCGGGAATTCGATAAAGTTTTAACGGAAAAAGTGGTGCCTTATAGGGGCAAATATAGTTAATGCGAAAGAAATGACATAATTTAAAATGTTAAAATTATGTCTGCGCAATTACATTGTTTAGCGCAGTTGTTTTTTTAAATTTGGACACACTTGAGTGAACATTCCCTTAAAATCAGAAAAATAAATAATAACTTATATACACCTCACCTAAATCTAAGAAACATAATCTTCGCTACAACCAATCCTCTCTCAATATCCCATAAACTTCCATATCATGAAATTCCTCATTAATAATCGCATCTTGACGCAAAGTGCCTTCATATCGAAAACCTAAACGCTTGGGTATGAGATTACTTGACTTATTTTGAGAAGGAACTTTGATATAAAGACGATTAATGTCCATTGTTTTGAAAACATAATGAAGTAATCTCTTAATGCTTTGTGTCATGATACCTTGCCCTTGCAAGTCTTCACGTAGCCAGTACCCAATTTCTGCTTTTTTATGTTCTCCATCTATACTAACTAAGGCGACTGAACCTGCAGGTTTATTGTTCACATATATGTATGTGGTTAATTTTTGTTTACCTAGATTATACCTGATATTTTCTTGCAAGACTAGACGAATATCATTTTCGCAGGTAACGGAATCTGTCCAAGGCATCCATGTGCGTAAATAATCGCGTTGATGCTTGATTAGATTATATAATCCTGATGCAAACTCAGGACTCGGATAGTACAGACGTACATCTGAATTAACTTCAAGGTAAGATTTTCTCATAATAGTATCTCAATAATGCTAGTAAATTGTGTAGTTGAAATGCAAGATGTTTGTCTCAGGGGGAATTTTTATTTCTATCACAAAGCTAGTTGAAATTTAATGTTTATCTTTAATTTTAGAACAGAAAATATACCACCTCCATAAAAATAAACGTAATGAAAGCCATTATTACCCTTTTTTCGTTATTCCTTTTCTTACAAGCAAATGCCCAAGACCGTCTTGTCTATACGGAGTCAGGCACTTCTTTCTTTTTACAGGTAGGACCAGCAAATAATATTTACTCTGAGCTAGTAACTATTGGGACTTCTGCTTCATTTTTTAATGAAACACAGTCTTCAAGAGTAGATAGGTCTATATCTATGGGAATAGCATTAGAATTAATTCGTGGTAATGTTGGAATTAGATTACAGACTAATAGAGTAAAGATTGATGAGACTTTTGAGTTGAGTAGTTCTATTTCTGATAATAGTTTTGGAGAGTTTACAAACAGCAGCTCCTCGGTAACTCGTGGAAATCAGATTAATTACGAAATTATACCTGGAGTTCATCGATACTTTCAAGTTAACAACTGGTCATTTTCTGGTGGAATAGAAATGCCTTTTACGGTCTACGATATTTATAAGTTTTCTCAAAATACTGAAAGCGAATTTTCTTCCTCTGATTTCAGCTTCAATTTTTCACAAAAACTAACTGATGAGATGACAGGAGAACTGCCAGGTGGTTATGATATTGGCATCGGAGCTAATTTTGGATTACAATATGCTTTTAACAATACTATAAAGGTAGGAATGCAATATGCACCGAGTATCCGTCATTATAAAATAGGAGGGGAGACTGAGTTTATTCGAAAATCAAAGCAAGTCTTTATTGAACAATTTGAAAATGAACCCGAAACTACTACTACTAATTCTTCTACAATCAATACTACCAATACTAGTACTAATTCAAAAACTGCAGACTTCCGCCAGAGAATGAATTTTGCTCTGATTTTTTCTTTTTAATAGACTTGTTACTTAGGAATGTGAGATTAATAGATTCAGAATCTGAGCCGCTTATTTTTTCGTTTAGTTTTGGCTT
>CAZQTE010000421.1:0-5201 GCA_964595615.1 uncultured Saprospiraceae bacterium | reverse complement strand
ATTGCTTTTACTCACAAGGTGACTTTGAGTCACCACGTGAGTATCCACCGATTTCTCCCACTACCTATTTTATATGCATTTGTTTTTGTCGCCTCATAAGAAAATGTCAAAGTAAGGGTCATTTAAAGAATAAGTTAAGTAGTCGGACATAGTAATTTGGATGTTAAAACAGAGAATATTTTTTGTCTGATTTGGCTCTGAAAACCGCTAATACCCTGTGGTCTTTAAGGATTTTCAAAGTGAAATCAGGCGGAAAATTGTCCTGTTTTAACGTGTAAATTATTGTGTCCGACTACTTAACGGTATACACCGCATTTTTACTTAAAAGGCTGCTAATAATTCTCAGCTTCTAAGTTTCACCATCAAAGAGTCAAAACTCAAATCTCACCACAAAATTAGGAGTAAAACCCATATCCGTCCTATCTATATATTTCAAGGCAGGCTGCATCTCGTTTGAACCCGTTATTTGTCCTGGTGCTATAAAAAATGTTCGACTGTAGACATTGTCCTGATTGTAAATATTGAAAAGAGAAAGACCTATATTTCCACGCCAAGTTGCCCCATTTTTAGGTAATAAGGTATAAGAAATTGTCATGTCAAGGCGATGTTCATTAGGTAATTGTTCACTATTAAACTCAGGCACCTCTGGAATAAGGTTAAAATCCCCCCTTATCCCACTTGGCGATGGGACTGGTCTGAAGTTTTCTTTTATGGAATAAGGGCGACCAGAAGCAAAACGCCAACCCAGAGAGCATTTGAATTTGCCAAAGGACTGTGATACTGCAAAATTCAAAATATGCCTTTGGTCATTTGGTGCCGCAAATTCTTTATCAAAAAAATCAGGAAATAGATAATCAGATTTACTCAAAGTATAACTCACCCAAGTGCGCAGCCCTTTCCAGCGTTTTTTTATCAATAAATCTAGACCTCTTGTATTAGATGAGCCAAATTGTTTTGGACCTAAATCAGAATTAAAACCTGTTGCCAAAGAAGTTAAGCCCAGCGTTTTTTTGTAATAGACCTGAGCGTCAATCAACCACGAATTTTTATTGTAAATCGCCCCAATTTGCAGCTGTGTGGCGTCCAAAATAGGAACATCCGAACCTTTGCCTGCCAATGTCCAAACCGCCGTCTCAATGCCTACATTATTATTTCCTTCTATCTCGACTATTTGACTTAAGAATTGATAATATTTGCCAAAATGTCCGTGTAGATTTAGCGCATCGGTTGGTTTGTACCAAAAACGCAGACGGGGTTCAAAGTAGAATTTTTCTGTACTTTGGTAATGATTGAGACGCAAGCCAGCATCAATACCTACTTTTTTATCTTTTGCACTGTTAAATGCTGCATGCAAAATGCGCAAATCAGAAAGACTATCCTTGGAAATAGTCGGATTTTCTCTCGTACTCCTCGTAATCTCGTAATTGACATTGTATTTTACCAATTCCAGACCCAACTTTAACTGATGGTTTTTTTCTGTCGTATAAGAATTTACAAACTTGATTTGCTGCTCATTAATATTGCTCTTCTTCAATCCAAAACTATTAGGACGATTATCCGCTAAGTGAACCAAACCATAATTGTAATCATATCCATAGCTTGTTTGTAGACCCGTTATGGAACTCTTGAAACGCTCATTCCAATTGTGTTTTACAGAGAGACTAATGCCTTGATTTTCAAGATTTAAAGTGTCTGTTTGGACTTGACTCACTAGATTATCTGTTATCTGTGAGTCAAATTTATTTGCTCCTGAAAAATATGCCAGAGAAATTTTATCCTTATCAGTTATTTGATAGGAACCTTTGATATTGCTATCTAAAAACCAGAAATTATTCTGTATACCTATATGTTCAGGTATTTTGTCCCGTATCGGAATATTCAATAAAACACCCTGATTAATCCGTCTTGTTATACTTTCATAAGTCGGCGAACGCCAAATCTCCGCCATAGAACGCCGTAGTGAAAAGACAATAGAAGCCTTGTTTTTTAGCAAAGGAATTTTGCCATAGACATAAGGATTGACCATGTTGACACCGACACCAATCGTTGGTTTATTCGCTGTGACATTCTTCGATTTCAAATCAATTACACCTGAAATTCTTCCACCATAATCAGCAGAAAACCCACCTCTAAACACCTCCGCTTCATCAATAATGTAAGGATTGAAAGCCGAAATCATCCCAAAATAATGCGCAGAATGATAGACTGGAATATCTTCCCATAAAATCAAATTTTGGTCAGAAGTACCACCGCGAATGCAGACATTAGAAGCGGAACCGTCAGGGGAAGTAATCCCTGGTAAAAACTGAATAGTATTCAAAATATCAGGTTCTGCCTGTCCAGGTAAAGTCCCGATTTTGGCAGTTTGAAAGTAGATGCTATTGGCGTCTTCTTTGAGTTCGATGCCGTCGGTTAGGTATTCTTTGACGATTATAGGATTTTTAAAGGTCATGGCAAGATCTAATGAAATCTTTCGGCAAGGTTTTTTCAAAAAGTCATTGGCAGGAATTTCTTTTGCTTTATAGCCCGTGTAGCTAATGACCAATATTGAGTTATCAGCGATATTCGCCTTTAGAGAAAAATTACCTTCTTCGTCAGTAAATGCCCCCGTTTGCGTATTTTTGATGTAAACATTTGCCCCCAGCAAGGCACTTTTGTCTCTTGCATCTCTAACTGCACCGCATAAAGTGATTTTTCGTTTCTCTAATATTTCGGAAAGAGGGTCGATTTTTTCAGACAGCAAAACGTAAAAATCATCAACAACTTCAAACTGTAATTTTGTGTTTTCTAAAGTGGTGAACAAGAAATTATCAATGTCAAGAGCTTGATTAGGAGGAATGACTTTTACACTTTCTATCACTTCATTTTTATAAGAAAAAAGAAAGCCATATTCTACTTCTAAATAAGAAATCACTTCTTGCAAGTTTACTTCTTTGGCAGGCATTTCAATGACTCTTGTTTGCGCAACAAGAGTCATTGAGAGACAAAGAAATAATATGGAAAGTGCTGTTTTTATTTGCAAATTTTGCGTGTATTGCCCTCTAACTCCAGTAGAAAAGGGGCGATTAAAAGACAATTTTTACTTAGACAATTTTACCATCTTCCCCTCCACAACATACTCAATCCCTAAAGGACTCAAAGTCGTCATCAAAGCTGTATCTAAGTTTTTATTTTGGAAATTACAAGAAACAACTTGCTGAATATCAATGTTTTGTGTGTTTATTTTGATGTCGAACTGTCTCTCCAGTTCACTAATGACCTCTGCTAGTTTAGCACTCTTAAAACGAATAATACCATCCATCCAATTTTTACCAGCTACTTTAGAAACTTGCCACTTATCAACTAAGACATCTTTTGAAATTGAAATCGCATCCTGCGGCATTAATACTCCAAAATCTTTACCCGCGATAGAAGAAACGCCAACTTTACCTGTCCGACAAATTACTTCTAAACTCGCATCACGTGAACGCACATTAAAACTTGTTCCCAGAACCTTAACCTGACCATTTGCCGTATTCACTGTGAATTTTTCGCCCTTTTCAACCTCAAAGAAAGCCTCACCTATTAAGTGTATTGAGCGTTCCTTTTTCCAGTCTTCGGAGTCATAAGATAACTCGCTTCCTGCATTTAGAGTAAACATTGAATTATCAGGTAGCATACCCATTATTTGTTCGCTAGCATTAGCTGTAACCGTCACAGTTGTATCCGTAGGCCACATAAACCAAGTCGCAAAAAGTAAAATTGAAGCCGCTGCCGCATATTTTACCCAAGAACTTAAAAATACACGCCTGCCTGTTGGTTTTGTAATACTTGCCTCTTTCTTTTCTGCCAAGATATTAGACAACATTTTCTTATCATCAAAATCTGGGGCAGATAATCCTTTAGTACTTTTATATAAAGCGGTTAAAGATGCAAATTCGGGTCGGGTTTTAAAAACCTCTAACTCTTCTTTAGAAATTTCGCCATTTACCCATTTATGTAATAGTTCGTCATTCTTCATTATATGTTTTCGTTAAAATCAGTGGATTTTTTTTAGAAAGCCAATTATTGCAGCTTTCATTGTTAAGACAACTAAGTATTAAAAAGACCTACTCTTAAATACGATTTTCTTATCGGATACGTTGAGAAACTACTTCACGCAAAGTGTCCAACGCATTATACATCCGTTTTTCTACCGCTTGTTTACTAATACCCACTATCTCCGCAATCTCTTTATAAGTCTTTTTGTCAATGCGACTTAGCAGAAATACGACGCGCTGTTTTTCTGGTAAATCTGCAATTGTTTCCTCCAGTTTTTGTTTAAATTCCTTCTCTTCCAATAAAAATTCAGGATTTTCAATTGTTTTTTGCTGTTGCGGCCGTGCTTGATGATTGAGTACGACCTTTTGGTGATTGTACTCATTTATTAAAAGATTATTTGCAGTCTTAAAAACATATCCTTTCGCACTAGCAGGCATCACCTTTGCACAGTTTTGCCACAATTTACTGAATGCCTCCTGCGCCAAATCATGAGACATAGCTTTATTTCCCGTTTTGTAATACAGGTAATTGTGGAGTGATTTCACATACTCCTTAAAGATTTTAGTATAAGTAGCTTCCTCACAGACCGAGGGAATATTTGCCATATTATAATTCTTTGTTTATGAAATGAAAATATTTTTAATTTAAGAGGTGAATTGTAAGCTATTGATAATCAAAGAGATAAAATGATATTTTTTGTTGAGGAGCAATATTTTTAAGTTTTACGTTCTTTTGAGGTAGGTCTTTTTGACAATCATTTGTCTTTATCATACAATCTCAAAATGGGATTGCAAATCTACAAAGTTCCGACCGAAAAATGGTCATTAAGGGACGGGCAACAATAAAATATACATCTACACAGTACTAAATTATCCTCAATTTTCACTTAATAAATCATTCCTCCGAAAGCTATCGGAACAACAATTATCGTGCTTTTAATCCAAAATTAGCATGTCCCGAAGCAATCGGATACGCATCAGGTTTAGTTTATCATAATGCGTAATGATTTGATAATTAATTAGACAAGAATCTTTAGTTAAATCTCAGACAATCAAATTATTATGCATTAAAAAATAATAAACATGACGCCAGTCCAAAGCAATCGGGAAGAAAAATTACACTCTTCGTCGTTACTAAGGAATGCGAGATTAATAGATTCAGAATCTGAGCCGCTTATTTTT
>CAZQTE010000420.1:0-5214 GCA_964595615.1 uncultured Saprospiraceae bacterium | reverse complement strand
TTTCAAGTAGTCAAGGAACGATGAAAATGACCATCGTTCGTCCGACTTGGACGCGTGAAATGACAATGAAATCTTGGAGCAAAGGACAAGACTATAGCTTAATCTTAGTCACCGCTCCTGCTCGTGATAAAGGCGCAGCATTCCTCAAGCGCGAGCGCGAAATGTGGAATTGGCAACCGTCCATTGACCGTATCATCAAATTGCCGCCGAGTATGATGTCACAAGGTTGGATGGGCTCCGATTTGACAAATGATGACTTGGTAAAACAGGCGTCTATCATTGTCGATTACACACATAAAATCATCGGAGAAGAAGAAATCGAAGGACGCCAAACCTGGAAAATCGAATTGACACCTTTAGAAGATGCAGCGGTAGTTTGGGGTAAAGTCATCATGTGGGTTTCTCATAAAGATTATCTGCAATTGAAAACAGAATTTTACGATGAAGATGATTACTTGGTGAATACCATTTATGGCAAAAACATCAAGGAAATGGGCGGCAAAGTTTTGACTTCTCTAATGGAAGTTATTCCCGCAGAAGAGGAAGGTCACAAAACGACAATTGAATACTTAGATTTAGTTTTTGACAAGAAAATAGATGATAATTTCTTTTCGACTCAGAATATGAAAAGAGTACGCTAAGATTATTTTTCACCGCAAAGACGCAGAGTCGCAGAGTATTTTTCTCTCCGTCTTCGCGCCTTTGCGGTAAAAATCCTCTCCACAAAACGAATAGTATGAAAACAATCTTCAAACTCGCCTTTCGCAACATCTGGCGAAACAAACGCCGTACACTCATCACGGCTGCGGCTGTTGCTTTTGCTGTTTTTACGGCTTCGAGCATGCGTTCTTTTCAAAAAGGAATTTGGGATAAAGTGACGGATGGTTCTGTCAGTATGTTTTTTGGTTTTGGACAAATTCACCAAAAAGGATACTGGAAAGAACAGACTTTAAACAAAGCTTTTGACTACGACGAAAATTTCAAAAAGACAGTTGTCGAAACAGAAGGCATCAAAGATGTTGTTCCGAGAATCGAGAGTTTTGCTTTAGCTTCCGAAGGAAATCTGACGCGTGGTGTCCTCCTCACGGGAATTGAACCAGAGACAGAAAACAACATGACTGCCCTTAAATCTCGCATGACAAAGGGTGAATACCTCGCGACAGATGATGATGAAGTGATAATCGCAGAAGGTGTGGCGAGCAAATTGAAATTGGATATCGGCGATACCTTAGTCGTCATCGGGCAAGGTTATCACGGTGTAAATGCCGCGGGAAAATTTGCAGTCAAAGGTATTTTTTCTTTTGGAATGCCTGAATTAAATAAACGCCTTGTTTATCTCTCTCTTTCCAATGCTCAAAAACTTTACGGTGCAGAGGGGAAAATAACAACTCTTGCGCTAAATATTCCTGAGAAGAGTGATGTGCCAGCAATCATGTCCAGTTTACAAACAAAATTAGATACCAGTGCCTACGAAGTCCTTTCGTGGGAAGAAATGATACCAGAACTTTTAGAAGCCAGAGAACTCGACGAAGCAGGCGGAAAAGTAACGCTCGGTATTTTATACATGCTGATTACCTTCGGTATTTTCGGAACAATCTTGATGATGACAAAGGAACGTGAATACGAATTTGGTGTATTAACGGCGATAGGAATGAAACGCGGATTGCTTTCTTTGACTGTTTGGATAGAAACTGTTTTGGTTGGTCTATTAGGTTCTGTCATGGGAATTTTGCTCAGTATTCCGATGGTTTATTATATGCACGTCAATCCAATCCCAATGGAAGCTTTAGGCGAAGGCGCAGCCGAAGCCTTTGAAAAATTTGGAATGTCAGCAGATTTACCTTCTGCTTTTGAATTCAATATTTTCTTTACTCAAGCAATGATAATTTTTGTCGTGACGACAGTTTTAGCGATTTATCCGCTATGGAAAATAGGTCGCTTGAAACCTGTGGAAGCAATGAGAGCTTAAAGGAAGTACGAGGTACGAATTACGAAGTACGACTGTTCTGACTTGGGCGCGTTATTTTGGAAAATTGTATAGCAAAATTCTCGAATGAACAAGTAAAAATAGCAGTCTAACATCTAAAGTCTAACATCTAACATCTTTAAAATATATGTTACTAAAAATAGCTTGGAGAAACGTTTGGCGGAGTCCTTTACGCAGTTTTGTCGTGGTAGGCGCGGTAGCAATGGGCATCTGGTCGGTCATCACATTATTGGGTTTTTCTTTTGGATTGATACAAGAGTTTATTGATAATGCATTGCGCTATCAAGTGTCACATGTCCAACTGCACAATCCCGATTTTCCTGAAGATAAAGATGTTAAATTCATCTTAGCAAATGCAGACGAAAAGGTTGCAGAAATCAATAAAATGGAAGCCGTTGAGTCAGCTACAATGCGTACTTTGGTCAATGGTATGATTTCAACTGCTTCAGGAACACGCGGAGGTACAGTGCGTGGAGTAGAACCCGATAGTGAAGCTGCCACGACTTCTCTCAAAGAGAAAATAATCGACGGCACTTATTTTACAGACAAGAAAAATCAACTCTTAATCGGCAGACCTTTGGCAAAGAAATTAAATTTGAAATTGCGTAAAAAGGTCGTGATTCAATTTCAAAACTTAGACGGTGATATTGTAGCGGGCGCATTTCGAATTGCAGGTATTTTTGATACTAAAAATACAATCTTTGACGAGACAAATGTATTTGTCAAACGCGCTGATTTGAATCGATTATTAGGCGACCCAAATATCGCACATGAGATTGCGGTTTACCTAAAAGATGTCAATACTTTGGACGCAAGTGTCACTGCATTAAAGTCTAATTTTCCAGATGCTTTGACCGAAAATTATCGAGAAATCTCTCCTGATGTAAAATTATACGAAACCAATATTGGTATGTCGTCTTCGATTTTCATTTTCCTATTTATGATGGCTTTGATTTTCGGAATTATCAATACCATGCTCATGGCGGTATTAGAACGCAACAAAGAATTGGGTATGCTAATGGCTGTCGGAATGAATAAAGGTAAGATTTTCAAAATGATAATATTAGAGACAATTTTCTTAGCCATTGTCGGCACACCAATCGGACTTTTTTTAGCTTGGGTGACTATTAAATATTTTCAAGGTTCTGGTTTAGATTTGACTGCTTTTAGTGCGGGTATGGAGCAAATGGGAATGTCAGCGATTATTTATCCTGTATCAGAACCGGGTCTATATTTACAAATGACAATGGCGGTGGTGGTGACTGCGCTTTTGGCGGCGATTTATCCTGCTTTGAAGGCGATACGTTTGCGTCCGGTGGAGGCTATGCGGAAGATTTAGAATGCTTTTTTGTTGATTAGTTGATTGGTTTATTCTGTTGAATATCAAATGAACTATCAACATAATTAACACAATCAACCATTCAACACAATTACAAAAAAAAGCAAGAAATGGAAATCATAAAAGTAAATCAAATCAAGAAAACCTACAATCCTGAAAAGATTCCAGTCCACGCCTTGCAAGGTGTAGATTTAAGCATCGCCGAGGGAGAATTTACAGCAATTGTAGGTCCTTCTGGCTCTGGAAAAACGACCCTTCTGAATATTATCGGAGGTTTAGACCGTCCGACATCGGGAAAAATTGAAGTGGGCGGAACAGATATCTCAAATTTATCTGATAACCAACTTATTGATTTTCGTAAAGATAATATTGGCTTCGTTTTTCAAGCATACAATCTCATTCCTGTCTTGACGGCAAAGGAAAATGTAGAGTTTGTGATGTTGCTTCAAAATCGTTCTGAAAAAGAACGCAACGAGCGCGTTGCGGAACTAATGTCTTCCGTAGGCTTGTCTGATAAAATGGATAAAAGACCAAGCGAACTTTCTGGTGGACAGCAACAACGCGTCGCAGTAGCCCGGGCTTTAGCACCAAAACCGACCTTCATCTTAGCGGACGAACCAACGGCAAACTTGGACAGTAAATCCACTGCCAATCTATTGGATATGATGTTAGATTTGAATGCCAAGGAGAATGTCACTTTCGTCTTTTCGACACATGACCAACGTGTGATTGACCGTGCGCGTCGCGTGGTGACTTTGGATGATGGTGTTATTATTTCGGATGAGAGAAAATAGGATTTTGGATTTAGTGTCGGACACTTAGACCTAACTAAAAGACTTGAATTGGAGGATTTAAAAAACAAATTTAGACTTAAAAAGTGTCTGACACTTGTAACAGGTTTTTAGTAAATATACGTCACAGATGTCAGACACTATCATCTGCAAATAGAGCGGAAAATCTTATAGCCCACATCTTTTTGTTAAGGTCAAGTGTCCGACATCAGAACCATTGCATCTTAAAAAAGAATTCATGCAAAAAATCACCCTACTATTATTATTACTATTCTCTTTTTCTTTGAGCGCACAAGAGGAAGAAAAGCAAAAGAATTGGGAATTGCGTGGCTATGTCAAAGACCTCCAATCCTTATCTGTTATCAGATTTGCAAGTCCGACAGGAGAAATAATCAAGACCTCCTTACAAGACAATCTCCTACACAATCGTCTAAATTTTCGTTGGTTTCCCGCTGAAAAATTCACGATGAAATTAGAATTAAGAAATCGTTTTTTCTGGGGTGACCAAGTCAGACTAAGTAGTGCAGATGATTATAAAATGCAGTTGGAAACAGGAAATGATTTCTTTGATTTAGACGCAGCAGCAGTAAGTGAAAGTGGCATCGCCGCACATACGATTATCGACCGATTTTATGGCGAATATGTCAATGGAAATTGGGAAGTTCGTCTCGGGAGACAACGCATCAATTGGGGAATAAACACCGTCTGGAATCCCAATGATATTTTCAATGCATACTCCTTTACAGATTTTGATTATGAAGAACGTCCTGGTAGTGATGCTTTGCGAGTGCGTTACTACACAGGTTACGCAGGTAGTGTAGAAGTCGCTGCAAAAGTTTTTGATAAATGGGAAGAATCGACTATTGGTTTACTCTGGAAATTTAACAAATGGAATTATGATTTTCAGCTTTTAGCAGGTGTCGCAGAAGGAGATTATGCGCTTGGTGGTGGTTGGGCTGGCAATTTGAAAAATGTTGGTTTTAAAGGAGAATTCACTTATTTTATTCCATTTGAGAGTACAGACAAAGAAAGTTTCACCGCGACTCTTGGCGCAGATTACTCTTTCGGAAATTCACTCTATTTTAACGCAGGTTTCC